>JAISQU010000128.1 GCA_031274005.1 Spirochaetales bacterium | reverse complement strand
TTCAAGGCGGCGCAATTTTGGGAAGCAAAATTGCGGGCGTAATGCGTTTTCGGGTCTTCCCGAAAATCTAAAGAGCCGTCTTCGGCTCACATTCGTTAGAAGTCAGACAGGCTCCTATGAGTATACCAAAGCAGGGGGCTTTTGCAAATATTGTCCGTATAAGTTTTTTGGGGAAGAATTTTAACCACTGCCCGGCGACAATGCCGTAGATAAGGTTTTTTATCACGGCGTCGTTGCTTACGTTGATGCCCTTTACCGTAACAGTATAGGGGCCGGGGTCGGATATGCCGCTTATGGCCTGGGTTATGGCGCCTTCAATATCTTCCGAGCCCATGCCGCCGCCGGGAAGGGTAAGCTCGATGTTTATATCGGGGCCGGGAGACTACCGATGGGACAGAAAGAATTGCTGAGAGGAAAAGTCATGGAACTCGTGAAACGGGGGCAGTTGACGATACGGTCGGCGGCGAAGGACCTCAAAGTGAGCTACCGCCAGGGGCGGCGGATATATGCCGCTTATCGGGCGGAGGGGGATAAAGGGATCATCCACGGGAATGCGGGAAAGCCGTCGAACCGAAAGACGGCGGTGGCGATTCGGGAACAGGCGGTGAGGGCGTATCGACAGCGGTACGGGGATTTCGGGCCGACCTTTGCGGCGGGAACGCTATCACGGAAATGTGCGGGTGAGAGGCATAACCAGCAGTGCAATCGCTTCGCAATTGCCTTTGCATTCAGGCGTTATGTTTTTTAGCCGGAAGAATACTGGTGACATTCACCGCACCTTTCCGGGGCGACTTCCCCCGCCGATGCGGGGGAGACGCTTTCACGGAAATGTGCGGATGGGGCATAAAGCAGAACTGCGCGCGGAGCGCGCGTTAGTTTCAGGCCGTTTGTCGCATCACCTGTAGGGTACTGGTGACATTCACCGCAATTTCCGGGGCGACTTCCCCCGCCGATGCGGGGGAGACGCTTTCACGGAAATGTGCGGAAGGGGCATAACCGGCACGGCAATTGCTTCGCAATTGCCTTTGCATTCAGGCGTTATGTTTTTTAGCCGGAAGAATACTGGTGACATTCACCGCAATTTCCGGGGCGACTTCCCCCGCCGATGCGGGGGAAGTCGCCTGGTTGAAACATTGTTCCGCTTCCGTCTATAATTTTTCCTATGAGTGTTCGTGTTCGTTACGCGCCTTCTCCCACGGGCCTGCAGCATATAGGGGGAGTCAGGACGGCGCTGTTTAATTATTTTTTCGCCCGCGCCATGGGCGGCGCTTTTATTCTGCGTATTGAGGATACGGACAGGGAGCGTTATGACCCGCGCGCCCTGCAGGATATCTACGATACTTTCGACTGGCTGGGCATAAGCTGGGATGAGGGGCCCCGCGCCGGCGGCAGGTTCGGTCCGTACTTTCAGTCCGAGCGCACGGAGCTCTACCGGCAGTACGCGGAAGAGCTTGTGGAGTCCGGCCAGGGATATTACTGTTTTTGTACATCCGAAAGGCTTGAAAAATTGAGGGAGAGTCAGGCCGCGAAGGGACAGGGCTATGACCGCCATTGCCGGGATATTCCCCCGGAGGAAGCCCGCGCCCGCAGGGCGAAAGGCGAGGCCTGCGTTGTCCGCCTGAAAATTCCCCTGGAAGGTTCCACGAGTTTTTACGACCATCTTATTGGCACAATTGAAAGGGCCAACAGGGACATCAACCCCGACCCGGTTTTACTCAAGTCCGACGGTTTTCCGACCTATCACCTTGCCAACGTGATTGACGACCACTTTATGGAGATTACCCATATCTTGCGCGCTCAGGAGTGGATACCCTCCGGGCCGCTGCACATTCTGCTGTATGACGCCTTTGGCTGGAAGCCGCCGGAATACTGCCATCTGCCTATGGTTATGGGTGAGGACGGGCAAAAGCTGTCCAAACGCCACGGCTCCACAAGCCTTGTGGAGTTCCGCAGCGGCGGATACCTGCCCGAGGCCATTATCAATTATGTATCCCTTTTGGGCTGGTCCTACGATGATTCGCGGCAGATGTTCTCGAAGGCGGATTTGGAAAAACTCTTTACCCTCGAGAAGCTGAACAAAGCCGCCGCCGTGTTTGATTACAAAAAACTTGAATGGTTTAACGGCGTGTATATACGCGAGCGTTCCGACGGGGCTTTGCAGGCCGAGCTTATGCCTTTTTTACAACGGGCGGGCATTGCGGGAACTCCCGCCTCAGCGGAAGAAGAAAAACTTCTTTTTGACGCCCTGCCCATCATAAAAGAACGCCTGCGCTTTTTAACCGACGCTCCTGAAATGGTGAGGTTTTTGTTCAAGGACGTACCGGCCTACACCGCGGAAGAGCTCCTCCCCAAAAAGATGGGCGCCGAAGAAACCGCGAAGATTTTAACCGAGGTGAAAAGCCTGATGTTCCCGGCGGACGGAAAAAATTTCTTCGACAAAACCGATGAGGAAAACGAAGCCGCCTTCCGCGCCCTTGCCGAAAGGCTGGGGACAAAGCTGGGCAGCGTGCTGGGCCCCCTGCGCGTCGCGGTAACCGGTTCACGGGTGTCGCCTCCGCTTTTTGAGTCAATACGGCTTGTGGGAAAAGACAAAACGGCGGCAAGAATTGAGGCGGCGCTGAGACTGCTGGCATAAAAGGCGTCCCTGAAAATACCCTGCGTATTGACCTTCACGATCTTTTTGGAGTATAACAAAGCATACATGATAAGCGCGGAAAATATCAGCCTCTCTTTCGGGAGCCGCTTCCTCTTTAAGGAAGTGAATATCAAATTTACCCACCAAAACTGTTACGGCATCATCGGGGCAAACGGTTCGGGAAAGTCGACTTTTCTGAAAATCCTTGCCGGCGAACTCGAACCGGATACGGGAAATATCGTCGTTACCCCCGGTGAGCGTATGGCGGTTCTGAGGCAGGACCAGTTTGCCTTCGACAGTTTCAGCGTTATGCACACGGTCATCCAGGGTTATCGCAAACTCTACGACATCATGATAGAGAAGGACGCGATTTACGCAAAGCCGGATTTTTCCGAAGCCGACGGAATGCGCGCGGCGGAGCTTGAGGCGGAGTTTTCCGAGATGGGCGGCTGGGAGGCGGAGTCAAAAGCGGCCATCATTTTAAGCGGCCTAGGGCTCCCCGAAAACCTGCACGATAAAATGATGAGCGACCTGGAGAGTAACCAGAAAGTGCGTGTTCTTCTGGCGCAGGCCCTCTTTGGCGAGCCGGAGATACTCATCCTTGACGAACCCACGAACAACCTGGACCTTGAATCAATTGCCTGGCTGGAGAATTTTCTTGGGGAATTTGATAACACCGTCATTGTTGTTTCCCACGACAGGCACTTCCTGAATAAAATCTGTACCCATGTGGCGGACATAGACTACGGCAGGATTACCCTGTATGTCGGCAATTACGACTTCTGGTACCACGCGGCGGCGCTTGCGCAAAAGCAGATGCGCGACGAGAAGAAGCGGCGGGAGGACAAAATCGCCGAACTGCGCGAGTTCATCCTGCGTTTCAGCGCCAACGCCGCGAAATCCCGGCAGGCGACTTCGCGGAAAAAACTTATAGACAAGCTGACCATTGACGACATAAAGCCTTCGTCCCGCAAGTTTCCTTACGTCAACTTTAAGCCGAACCGCGAATCCGGGCGGAGCATTCTTGAGATTGAGGGCCTTTGCAAAAGCGCGGACGGGGAAAAACTCTTCGGAAATTTCAGCCTGTCCGTCCGCAAGGGCGACAAGATCGCCTTTGTGGGGCCCATGCATTCGGCAAAAACGGCGCTTTTTCAGATTCTTTGCGGCGAGATGAAGGCCGACTCGGGCGGCTTCACCTGGGGGCAGACGATTTCGGTTTCCTACTATCCAAAGGACAACAGCGCGTACTTCGATACCGAGCTGAACATGATAGACTGGCTGCGGCAGTACACGGACATCACCGAGGAAGCGGTTGTGCGCGGCTTTCTGGGGCGCATGCTTTTCTCCGGGGACGAGACTTTGAAAAAGGTGAAGGTTCTTTCCGGCGGCGAGAAAGTGCGCTGCATGCTGTCGCGGATGATGCTTTCCGGCGCAAACGCCCTCATTCTGGACGAGCCGACGAACCACCTTGACCTTGAGGGAATCACCGCCCTGAACGACGGCCTTGTCGATTTTCCGGAAACGATACTTTTTAATTCCCACGACCATCAGTTTGTCGACTCCGTGGCGAACCGTATTATCGAGTTTACTCCCGGCGGGGTTATAGACAGGGAAATGCGCTTTGACGATTATCTTGCCAGCGAAGATGTGCGGGCCCAGCGGGATAAACTCTATAATAACCCGGCCCGCCATTTGGGGCTGGTAATTTGATTGGAAAGCGGGTCCATGCCTTGTAGAGAACGACTCTCCTCGCCTTTCAGGGCGGGGAGAGCCATACACTCACAGCCTTTGACCGCCGCCCGCCATGAGAGAGGGCCTTTCTCCCACCCATTCTGCACCGCTTGACAAAAGAAGAATTTTCCGGCACATTATTCTTCACGTTCAAGGTGGATGTAGCTCAATGGTGGAGTCCAAGATTGTGATTCTTGTTGTTGCGGGTTCAAGTCCCGTCATCCACCCTACGAACCGCGGGGGGTGAAACAAAATCCGGTGGAATCCCACCCGGACGGATGGAACACGCGCCCGTAGCTCAGTTGGATAGAGTACCGGACTTCGAATCCGTGGGTCGCAGGTTCGAATCCTGTCGGGCGTAGAGCATTTTGGGCCGTTAGCTCAGCTGGTAGAGCAGCAGACTCTTAATCTGCGGGTCGAAGGTTCGATCCCTTCACGGCTCAGGGGTAATAAGTGTTGCTTTTTACTGTACAGTATCATAGAGGCGAATGAGGGATCGAAGGGTTTCGCGCGCCGACCGGCAGGGAGGGAAGGCGCACAGGATGTGCGCCGCCAGCGCAAAACCCCGCCTGGAGCGAACAAACAGGATGTTTGTGAGCGTAAGGCGATCCCTTCACGGCTCAGGGGTAATAAGTGTTGCTTTTTACTGTATGGATGTAAAACGACACATAGCCATATTTTGCCAAAATATTTCAATCGTATGCCGCATAACGCGTTTTAAATCCGCTCGAAGAAAAGTTTTTGCAGTTCCCTGTCCGCCGGAACAGGGGCAATGCGGAATCCTGTTTCTGTTTTTTTTCCCGTCCGGCGCAGGGTAAAGAGTTTTTTTTCGGAAAAGCACGCGGCAAGAAGTTCCTGCTCCTGCGGGCTGCGCGGTGTTTTCTTCATTAAATTGACAAGCCGCGCGAGGCGGAAAGCTGTTACGAGCAGGCCCGTACTCAAAGAGCCTGTCCAGGGATAGGCCAGAGACCCGCGGGCCAGACCGGGATGGCGGCGCAAAAGTTCCGGCGGAGGGTCGAATCCGGCTATGCCGGGTACAGGGTAGAAGAGGGATATGCCCGCGATGCCGGGGGCCCCGGCAAGAAAGGCGAGATGGCGCGCGAGGTTCAGCGGCGTGTCGGTTTCGAGTCCCGCGATGAAGTAGCTGACAAGGGGAAGGCCGCGGCGGGTTATGGCGGCCGCGGCGGAAAGATACGCCGCTGCGTCGGTTCTCCGGCCCTGAGCGGCGGCGGAGGCTTCGTCTATGCTGGCAAGAGAAAGGTTAAACTTCTCGAAGCCCAGAGTTATAAGTTCGTCCGCCGTTATTCCCGGGGAGTTCTCCGACAGAAGCCGGTAATCCAGCCCGTTCTCGGCCGCAAAGGCGACGCCGGGAAACAGGCCGCGGAAAACGCCCAGTACCCCGCGCAGCCAGCGGTCGTCCAGAAGAAGGTTATCGTCCTCAAAGTTCAGATGCACGCGTTTTCCCGCAAGGCGGCCGGAGAGGCCGGCGGCTGCGATTTTGATTTCTTCCGGCGGCAGGGTTCGGAACTCTCTGCCGTGGCATAAATGGTTGGAGCAGAACCGGCAGCCCATGGGACAGCCGCGGCACAGCGACGCGGACACCCAGGCTTCTTCCTGAGTTTCCCGCTGCACGGCAAAGGCGCAGGATATGCCGGCGCGCGGGGCCGCCGGGGCTTTTAAAAGAAGTGTTTTTTGTTCCGGGTTCCGGCGGGATTTAAGGAACTCCAAGAGAAGCGCAAACCCCGCTTCCGCCTCTCCTGAAAAAACGGCGTCGAAAAGGGGCCGGCCTTCATTGTCTTTTTGTTCCAGATAGTAATCCGGCCACGCGCTGGGCCCCGCGCCGCCCGCGACCAGAAGAGCCTGCGGCAGCTGTTCGCGCAGGGCGCGGGCTAAAAGCGCGGCGTCCCCGGCATAGGCGTAGGCAAAGGAAGAAATCAGCGCCGCTTCGGGATTTTCCCCGGCGGCAAGCCGCGCGCACCCGGTCCAGTCCGGCCCAAAACGCTTCATTTGTGTAAAAAAGGATAAGGGTCCGCGCTCATCGGGCAGAATCCATTCCTTCAGGTACGCGGCCTCGGGCGGAAGTTCTTCGGCATGGGCCTTCCCCTGCAGCAGGAGGGGAAACAGAAAAAGGCTTACGCTGTGGCCCGCTTTTTCCAGCATCTGCGCCACTATCCTGCATCCCAAAGCGCTGATGCGGCGGGGCGAGAGGTAGAAGTCCCTTATGGGAGGAAGCACAACGGCAACGCGCATAAGAAGGAGTGTAGCAGAATTTACGCTGAAAGAAATCCCGCGGGGCCGGGGCGTTGCGGGGGCGGCAAGCCCCCGCAGAGGGGGGCGCGGCGCAACCGTGTGCGCCGCAGGGGGGAGACTTCCCCCCTGGAAGCCTGTTGCGCTTCAAGCCAGGCCATTGCCGTATGAGCCTGTGAGAGAATTTCCTTGACTCGCGGGGCGGGCAGGGAAGGCCCTCGGAAAAACGAAGATGCCTTTTCCAATCAGTGATAATCATAGATGCTGCCGCCGATGAACTCGCGCAGAAGCGAGGCGGGCGGCGCTATGGATTCGTCGTTCCAGTCGGGGATTTGCGAGAAGAGGGCCTGTATTCTTTCGGCGCGGGCGAGGGCGTCGGTACGGTCGGGATTGCCGGAGAGTTCTTTGATGAAGGCGGGGAAGAAGGGGGCGAGCCGGGCTTTGAGAAAGAGTAGTTCGTAGGGCATGAAGCTGTTGACTATGCTGCCGGCATAGCGAAGACGCGAAACGATGTGCCGCAATTCCGCGCGGCGCACAAGGTACCAGTGGAGAAGCGTCTGCCGGGGATTGTAGTTGCGGAACTGCATGTCGCGCACCATGCGGCGCATCATGCGTATGTCGGTCCAGCGGATGAAAGAGCCGCTTGCGTCTTTCATTTGGGCGAGGGTTTCTATGTAGATTTTGTATTTGGCCCCGGCCGGGACGGCTTCGGTCATGGGTTCGTAGAGGCCGTGGAGGCTGTCGACAAGGATAATGTCGCCGGGCAAGAGTTTGACCCGCGCGGCCGTACCGTCGCGGCGTCCGGCTTTGAAGTTGTAGTAGGGGATGTCCACGGTTTCATCGGCAATGAGCCGGCCCAGGTGTTCGTTGAACAGTTCCAGGTCAAGGGCCTGCGGGGTTTCAAAATCATAGTCGCCGTAGGCGTCTTTGGGGTGCGTTTCCAAATCGAAAAAATAGTTGTCCGCGCCGATGGGGACAAGGCGCTTGCCCTGTTCTTTCAGGGCTTCGGTAATTTTTATGGTGGTTGTGGTTTTTCCCGATGAGGAGGGTCCTGCGATGATGATGAGTTTGAGCGCGTCCAGATTTTCAAGGATATCCGCGAGGAGGGTTTCTATTTCTTTTTCGTAAAATTTTTCGCAGGCCGCGGCCAGTTCGGTTATACGGCCTTCTTTTATAAAATCGTGTAAATGCGCTACGCTGTAACAGCGCTTGTCCAGGGCCCAGCAGAGCGCCTCCCAGAGTTTCCGGTAGGGAACGTTTTCCGCCGAGTACGTAAGGCTTTCTTTTTTTGTACGTTTGAGGTTATGTTCGTAACGGTACAGGATGTATGCCTTGGCGGTCTTCGCGTGGCCTCCCTCAATAAGCATTTTTTCCACGGTGTCCTGTACTTCTTCAACGCTGGGCGGCGAGGGGGGGAGCCCTTCCGCGGCCGCGTGCTCGTGCCGGCGGTTTAGTTCCGCGACAACCCTGTCCGCGACGCGCCCGGCAAGGGCCTGGTCACGCCCGCCCACGGCAATGGCCGCGCGCATGATGGCAAAAGTGATTTTCTGCGGATCAAAAGGAACCAGCCGCCCGTCGCGTTTTACGATGGTTTCTATCATGGCGTATATTATACGGTTTTTTTGGGAAGAGTCCACGTTTTAGCGGGCGGAGTCTTCCGGGCCAAGATTAGACAGCATACGCAGCGCCTCATTGAGAAATGCAACCGGAATCTCCCATTGTCTTTCCCGCCAAAATCCCTTATACTGTCCGAAACGCGCGGAAGGTTTATGAAGACACTTAATGAAATATGCACAGAGTATCAGAATATCGTATATGATTTGGAGGAGGCCCTCACGGGAGGGAACTTTCGCCGTCACCGCGAACCGGGTAAGCCCAAAATTATTCTTGAGCGGCCCTCTCACAGCGCCGCAATAGAGCGGCCACATCAGGTTAAAACACAAACCGGGGAGGGACAAAGCCTTGCCGTTCCGCCCGCGTCCGCGGAGCGGGCTTCCGGCTCACGGCGCGCATTCACGGGGGGCTCATTTCTGTCCGCTGCGGCCAATCCCGCCGCCGCGCTTGAGGCTCTCGCGGAGGAAGTCCGCGGCTGCAGCCTCTGCCCCCTCTGCGAAAAAAGAAAGCAGGCCGTTCCCGGCGTCGGCGTTATAAACCCTCTTGTCATGGTCATAGGAGAAGCCCCCGGAGCGGAAGAAGACCAAAAGGGCGAACCCTTTGTCGGCCCCGCGGGCCGTTATCTGGACAAGTGGCTTGAAGCCGTGGGCCTCTCGCGGCATGTGAACGCCTACATAGCCAACATCGTTAAATGCAGGCCGCCGGAAAACCGCGATCCCGCGCCGGAAGAGGCGGCCGCCTGTATGCCCTACCTCCTGCGGCAAACCCAAATCATCCGGCCAAAAACCGTTCTCGCCGCGGGCCGCGTCGCGGCTCAAAACCTCCTGCAAACGGGCGAAGGCATAGGACGCCTGCGCGGCCAAAGCGGGACCTGGCAGGGCCTGCCCTTTCTCGCGACCTACCACCCCAGCGCCGTCCTGCGCGACCCTCAGCTGCGCCGTCCTGTCTGGGACGACATGAAGAAACTGAAAGGCCTCATTGACGCTCAGGATGCGGGACAGGCAGACGCCGGAGCAGCGCCGGATTTTTGATGAAAAAAACCGCGGCAAAAAAAACGCCGGACCCTTCCTCCCCCATATATTATGCCGAGGTTGTTTTTAATATTCCCGCCGACCGCTCCTTTACCTACGCGTCCGCGCAGCCCCTCTGCCCCGGCTGCCGCGTCATAGCCCCCTTTCACGGGCGCACCCTCGCGGGCTTTGTAACCGATGTTTCCGCCGCGGCGCCATCAGTCAATTTTGAAATAAAAAGCGTCAAACGCGTTCTGGACGCGCAGCCCCTTTTCGACGCCGCGTATCTGGACTTTGCCAGGTGGGTCGCCTCCATGTATTTTGCGTCTTTGGGCGAGACCCTTTCCGCCATGATTCCCGGCGCCCGCCGCGAGAGCGGGGTTTCCGGCATTGCCGTGGATCAGGAGGATGTAGCCGAAACTCCTTTAAACCTTTCAGACCAGCAGAACGAGGCGGTTGAAAGTATTTTGAGCGGCCGCGGCGGCATGAGTTACCTCTTTGGCATTACGGGTTCGGGAAAGACAGAAGTGTTTCTGCGCGCCGCCGCGGGAACTCTTGCCGAGGGCCGCAGCGTCATCTACCTTGTGCCGGAAATCGCCCTGACCGGCCAGGTCGCCGGCGCGATACGCAGCCGTTTCGGAAAAGGGGCGGCGATACTGCACTCGCGGCTTACCCCTTCGCAGAGGCTTGCCGAATGGCGGCGCATCATGCGCGGCGAAGCGCAGCTTGTTGTTGGGGCGCGCAGCGCGGTCTTCGCTCCCCTTGCCAATCTGGGCCTTATCATTCTGGATGAGGAGCACGAAGGCTCCTACAAGTCCGGCGCCAGCCCCCGCTACCACGCGCGGCAGGTAGCCATGCGCCGCTGCTCGCTTTGCGGCGCCCGCCTTGTCATGGGCAGCGCGACTCCTTCCGTGGAAGCCTTTCATCTTATGCGTACAGGCGGCCTGAAAGAAGTGCGGCTCTCGCGGCGGCTCGCGGGGGGAGGGCTTCCTCGCGTGGAAATCATCAACCTCGCGGGACAGGACGGGGCGTTCTCGCTCCGGCTCAAGGAAGCTGTTCTTGCCGAGTGGAAGGCAGGCAGGCAGAGCATACTCTTTCTGAACCGCAGGGGTTTTTCGCACTTTTTTCACTGCAACTCCTGCGGCTACGAGATGAAGTGCAAAAACTGCTCCGTGGGCCTTACCTACCACAAAAAGCGGGGCCGCATGGTATGCCACTACTGCGGCTACACGACAAAGCCCGCCGACACCTGCCCGGAGTGCGGATCTCTTGACGTGGGGTTTTTCGGTTTTGGTACGGAAAAAATCGAGGAAGAAGCGCGGCGCGTTTTTCCCGAACTGCGCGTCGCCCGCCTGGATACCGACGCCGTCAAGGCAAAGGGAAATCTGGAACAAACCCTCGCGGACTTTCGCGAAGGCCGCATAGATCTTCTTCTGGGTACGCAGATGGTTGCCAAGGGCCTGAACTTCCGGGGCGTAAACCTTGTCGGCATTGTTCTTGCCGATACGGGCCTGCATCTGCCGGACTTCCGCGCCCTTGAAAGAACCTTCGCGCTTATCGTTCAGGTATCAGGCCGCGCCGGCCGTTTTTCCGAAGGCGGCAGGGTTATCGTTCAAACCTACTCTCCCGATAACGCCGCGATCCGCAGCGCCGCGGCAGCGGCTGCGAACACGGAAAACCAGGCGGACGCCGGAAACTCCGTTAACGCCGCCATGGAAGATTTCTACCGTAACGAACTTGAGGTACGCAAGGCTCTTATGTTCCCACCCTTTTCGCGGCTTTTCCGTCTTGTATTTCGCGGCAAATCTTTGGCCGGCGTCAGCTCATCCGCGTCGTATTACGCCCGCGCCGTGAATGAAAAACTGAAAGGGCTGCCCGCCTGCGTCCTTGGCCCGTGCGAATGCCCCCTCGCCGTAATTTCCGGCAATCACCGGTATCAGCTTCTTGTGCGCACAACGGCCTTCGGCGGCGTTCACGCCGCGCTGAAACAGGTCCTGCAGGATATGAAAACTCCCCAGGGCGTTTATCTGGAAATCGACGTGGACCCGGTGAGTCTTTTGTAGGAGGCTTTAACCCCAACGCGGCTTTCAGCCCTTAAAGAACCCGCCGCCTTTAGGCGGCCGTTTCGTGTAGAGCAGTCTCATTCCTTATGGGATGGAAAGCGAGCGAAGGGAGTCGAACCCTCGTCACAAGCTTGGGAAGCTTGGGTAATACCGTTATACGACGCTCGCACAGGCGCGTACCAATGCTGTCAGTATGCCCGACAAACATGACTGATGTCAAGGCATTTCCCCGCGCATAGGCGCGGGGAAATGCCTGAACGGAAATTGCGGTAAAGCTCACCAGTGCGCTTCAGGCTAAAATACAAAACTCCTGAATCTAAGGCGCGCTCCGCGCGCAGTTCCGGGTTATGCCCTGTCCGCTCATTTCCGTGATAGTGGTCCCGCCGAAGGCGGGCGGAAATCGCGGTGAAAGCCGCCAAGACTCTACCGGCTAAAAAACAGCGCTTCTGAATGTATCGCGCGCTTTACGTTACTTTTCCCCCCGCGCCAGTTTGACGTGAGAGTCCGCCATCTCGTACCCGGCGGCCTGGGCGCAGGCGGTGTTCAGGTCGAGGGCCGTTACCGTGGCGGCGGCGATTTCCGCGAGGCGCATAACGCAGCGGTTGTCCCCGGGGGTGGTTCCAAAATTGCCGCAGCCGATAAGGTTCAGCGCTTCTTTGGCCGTGCCAAACAGCGTGCCTCCGCCTATGGCTGCAAGCTCCAGAGAGGGAAAACTCACCATAAAATGAAGGCCGCCTTCCACCGCGTCGGCCTGCACAAAGCAGCTCGAAGAGGAAACCACATGGGCCATGTCCTGCCCTGTTGCCGCGAAGAAGGCGGCTATGGCGTTGGCGGCGTTGACGTTGTAACCGCCCAGGGTTCCGCTGAAACCCGATCCCAGGTAACACTTGTGAAAAACAACCTTTTCCACAGCGCGGCTGGTCGTACCCTGCTTGAAGACCAAGGCGAGGACTTCTTCGGGAATGAATATCTCGGTTTGGACTGATTTGCCCCTGCCGTGCAGAATATTGATGTGCGAGCTTTTCTTGTCCGTACACATATTGCTGCTGATGGTGAGGAGTTTCCACCCCGTGAGTTTTGTCAAAAGCCGGCGGCTTATGTCGGCCGCCGCTTTGGTAACGCCATTCATGCCCATCGCGTCGCCGGTTGTACAGATAAGGCGGATAATGACCTTTGTTCCGAGCTGCCAGGTTTCTATGTCTTTCAGTTTTACAAAGGGGTCTTTGATGCAGGTTTGCAGTTCCGCGATAAGGGCGGGGTTGCCCCGCGCGCTTTGGCAAAAATCCGCAGCGGCGTAAATATCCGGCGCCTCAAGCATGGGGGCGCGGCTCATGCCGTCAAAGTGTACGAGGGTTTGGAGCCCGCCGGCCAGAGCGATGGCCTTAAAGCCCCGCTGCACGCCGGCCACAAGGGCGGCCTCATTCGTAGCAAGGGGAATATACAATTGTTCATCGGGGTTCACATACTGTCCGCGTATCTTCGCCGGCCCCGCGTAACCCATGGGAATACAGGCGCTCCCTATTTTCGATTCTATGCCCGCCAGAACGGCCTCTCCCCCCGCGAGGGAACAGGTGTCGATCATGGAACCCCTGATAAGCGGCAGCCGCGCTCCTGTCTTTTTTTCAAGAAGTTCGCAGCGTATTTTCGCGGCGGCGCGGCAGGCTTCGGCCACACGCGAGGCGTCGGCGCCGCATACTTCGGTAAAAATTATCTGTTCGAGGTTCTGGTTCCTGACCGCCCCGCTTTCAAAATCTTTGGCGATGCTTTCTATGGTGGTCATACTTGCTCTCCTTAGAATATTTAACAGTTTTCATGAATAAGGCTGCTCAGGGTTTTCGCGTACCGGGCGGCCTCCTGTATTTTCCCGGAATCTATACCCGTCCGGATTCCCATACGGCGAAACATTTCCGAAAGGATTTCCGTGGCGCAGTTACCCGTAGCCCCCGGCGCGTAGGGGCAGCCGCCCAGACCTCCGGCGGCGCCGTCAAAAACGGTAATTCCCGCCTGAAGGGACGCGAAGTTGTTCGCGAACTCAAGCCCGAAATGCTGATGATAATGCACCGCAAGATTCGCCCGCGACAACTTCTCTTTTATCATTTTGGGAACACTGTAAGCGCTCAGGGGATTCGCCATGCCGGTTGTGTCGCCAAGGGAAATTTCGTAGGCCCCGAAACTTTCCAGCGCCAGGGCGATGTCCAAAGCCTTCGCGGGGTCCTGGCCGCCCTCAATGGGACAGCCGAAAACCGTAGCGATATACGAGCGCACCCGTATCCCGCGGCGGCGGGCCTCGGCGTTGATTTTCTGAATTTCTTTCAAAGTTTCCGCGGGGGCGGCGTTGAGATTCTTTTTATTGTGACTCTCGCTGGTACTCACAATAGTAACGACTTCGTCAAGACCGCATTCCGCGGCAAGTTCCAGCCCCCGCAGGTTCGGGACAAGCGCGCTGTACACAACGCCCTCCCGCCTTTTGATCCCCGCAAAGACCTCCTTTGCGTCAGCCATCTGAGGAACCCATTTGGGATGCACAAAAGAACTTACCTCAATCTTTTTACAACCCGCGCCGGTGAGCATATCGACATATTCAATTTTCTTCCGCGTATCAATAAACGCCGGTTCCGGTTGAAGCCCGTCCCGCGGACCCACTTCAAAAATCCCCACCTGCGCGGGAAACGCCGCTCTGTCCATGACTCCTCCTTACCCGTTTATCATAACACGCATATCCGTCCTGTGAAAGAGGGCGCGGTATGGTGAGGAGTTAGCAAGGAAAGGTGAGTAGCGGGAAGAAGGGGATTACGCCTCAATGTTTTCGTCCGCCGCTGGCGTCCGCAAACGCTTTCCGCTGCAATCCAGTCTGGAAGCGGACAATTTTAAGCGGCTTACCCTGATCGGTTCTTCATTACGGACAAAAACAACAGCGGGAAAACCACGTTTCCGGAAGCCGTATTTCTGATTTCCGGCATGCCTAACCCGCAGTTGCCGATAACGTTATGCGCAGTAAGCCTTTCTATACATTTTTTTTATTCGGTTTGTGCAATAATGATTTATTTGCCATTTCATTCGCATAATGAATATATTCCCGAAAATTTTTTGCCCCGCTTTTTTTATATGCTTTCTCATGTAATTCCTGCTTGAATTTAACGCAATCAAATTTTTTTTCTTTATTCATTTCGTATTACCTCCTGCGGCGTTCTTATTTCTAATATATTATATCCTTCGCGCATATTTACGGAATTAAATAATCTTATTTTATCCAAATTAACAATATGTTTAAAATTCCAACTAACTAATACATCCACCCCAAGAACAGTTGCTACAGCAATATGCAATGCATCGCTACGATAGTTTTCGTTCACAATTTTTTCATCCATGTATTTTTCAGTTAATTCTAACATTTCTTCGGTAACGTCATGTTCTTCCAATTCAATGGTTTTAAGGTTTTCCTTTAATACATTTTTCAATTAATTGCAATATGTATTTTTGAAAATTTCAAAGGCTGATTGCACATAACACCAATAATTATCAAAAGCAAAAACAAGAGCGCTGATTGAAAGGGCAGGTACCCAAAATTGACAGAGTTTCCTAATCCGGCTATGATCCATGTCTGCCGGCGTGAAATCGCTTTTGCATATAGTCCCCGGCGGAAAAGACGGGCCGCGTTCCGGCGGCGCGTTTACACAAGGAGCAGGTAAAATGAATAAGGCTGATTTACTTTTGTACCTTTGTACCGACAGGCTTCTGTCAAAGGGCAGGCCTGTTATTGAAGCCGTGGAGGCCGCCATTGCGGGCGGGGTTACCATGGTACAGATACGGGAAAAAGAAGCGGAAACCCGCGAGTTCTTCACTATCGCTTTGGAGATTCAGGCTGTAACGCGGCGGCATAAAATTCCCCTTGTGGTGAATGACCGCGCGGACATTGCCCTGGCAATAGGCGCGGAGGGCCTGCATCTGGGGCAGACGGATATGCCGGTTGATGCGGCGCGCCGGCTTGTGGGAAGCCGCATGTTTATCGGTGTTTCCGCAGGTACGGTGGCGGAGGCTGTTGCGGCGGAAAAAGCCGGCGCAGACTATCTGGGTGTGGGCGCGGTGTACCCCACGGGCAGCAAGGCCGACGCGGGCGCCGCTATTGGCCTTGGGCGCGTGCGGGAGATCCGCGCGGCGGTAGGACTGCCCTTTGTGGCCATAGGCGGCATAGGGGCGGAAAACGCCGCGGATGTGATGGCAGCCGGCGCGGACGGCGTGGCCGTTATCTCCGCGATTTTATCCCAGCCCGACATACGGGCGGCGGCGGAAAAACTCAGAAAAGCGATAGAAAAAAGGCAGTCATAAGCCCGCGCTTTTCACATCATGTGTAAACATCCCCGGGGTCGAAAACTTTTTCCCCGTCTTCAATCAGAGCGCCGCCTTTGACTTTCCGGTAGAAGCAGCTTCGGTACCCCGTGTGGCAGGCCGCCCCGCCTTTTTGCGTAACCTTTAAAAGAACGCAGTCCGCGTCGCAGTCTACCCGGATTTCTTTTACTTCCTGAATGTTTCCGGAGATCCCGCCTTTTTTCCATAGAGCGCCGCGGGTTCTCGACCAGTAGTGAGCCAGGCCGCTTGTAAGGGTTTTCTCCCACGCTTCCCGGTTCATGTACGCCTGCATCAGAACTTCGCCGGAAGCGGCGTCCTGCGTGATGACAGGCACAAGCCCTCCCTGTTTTTCGAAATCAAGCTCAATCACTGCATGCCTCCGTATGCCGGTAAGGGTAGCGCGAACAGAAAAAAAATGATATAGAGTATTAATCGTATGAATCACATGTACGCGATAGTCGAGAAAATCCTTTTTGTTATTCTTATCATGAGTTCGGGAGTGCTGGCGAAAAAACTGCGGCTGATTTCCGACGAGGGCGAAAAGGACATAAGCGCCCTGATGATTGACCTTGTTTATCCCGCGTTTATTTTTTCGTCTATCGTTACAACCCTCTCGGCCGGCGATATTCTTTCCAACATTCTGCTGCCTGTTTTGTCCTTCGGCATACATCTTATCGGGTATATTCTGGGCATCGCGATTTGCCGCATCGCGGGCTACACGGGCGAGCGCAGGAAAATTCTCGTTCTTCACGCCGCGATGAATAATTTCCTTGCCATGGCGCTTCCCTTTGCCCTGTTCTTTTTTCCTGTCAAGGGCGCGGCTCTTTTGGCCGTAGCCAATCTTGGTTCCATCCTGGCGCTGTGGACCCTCGGCGTTTTTGCCGTCGCGGGGAATCAGGGATTAAGAACGACAATCAAAAACATTTTTTCTCCGGGACTCGCTGTAACCATCGCGGCGATTCTCTGCGTCCTCTCCGGCCTCAACGCGTATATCCCTGTCCTTTTTAGTGACGCCCTTACGGCCATAGGCGGACCGACACTGTTTTTGGGGCTTCTTATCGCGGGAACGCAGATTTACAAACTCGGCCGGCGCGCCCTGAAGTTTGACGGCTGGAATATCCTCGTCGGTCTTGCGCGCAATATTCTTGTTCCCGGCATACTGTTTGCCCTTGCGCTGCTTCTAAAGAATTCCCTCAGCCGTGAGACGCTGACGATTTTCATGATTGTCGGCGTAACTCCGGCCAGCGCGAATTCCATTACACTTGCCCTGAAATTCAACGTGGCGCCGAACCTCGCCGCCGAAGGAGTGGTGTTTACTCACGTTTTCGGAGTTTTCACCATGATAGCGTTTATCATGCTGATTGAGGAGTTTCTTCTGTAGAAGATTTAAAAGCGTCTGCGCGAAACGCCGATGTCGCTTTTGCGCAGGCGTACGGATTTCGGCGTTACCTCCATAAGCTCATCTTCGCGTATAAACTGTATGGCCCGTTCCAGGGTCATGGGCAGGACGGGCGTTAAAACAACATTTTCGTCCTTGCCCGCGGCGCGCATGTTGGACTGTTTCTTTTCTTTTGTGGGATTTACGTTCAGATCGTTTTCCCTGTTGTGCTCGCCCACAATCATGCCCGCGTACACGGGGTCGCCGGGGCAAACAAAAAGCGTTCCGCGCGGCTCAAGGTTGAAAAGCGCGTAGGGAATAGCCGTCCCGCTCCTGTCCGACACAAGGGAGCCGGTAAAGCGTTCGGGAAAATCGCCCCGGTATTCCTCGTAGCCGGAAAGATAGGAGTTGAGTATGCCCGTGCCCTTTGTGTCGGTCATAAACTCGTCCCTGTAGCCGATAAGAGAGCGCGAGGGAACGCTGAACTCTATGCGCACGCGGCCGGATTCGTGGTTGACCATGCTGATAACCCGGCCCTTGCGGCGGGAAAGTTTTTCCGTAACAACGCCGGTGTAGGCGCTCACGCAGTCCACAAAAAGATGCTCAACAGGTTCCATCTTTTTTCCGTTTTCGTATTTAAAAATGACAGCGGGCCGTCCCACGCACAGCTCAAAGCCCTCGCGCCGCATGGTCTCGATAAGAATAACCATCTGGAACTCGCCCCGGCCCTGCACCACAAAACCGTCCTTGTCCTCAGACTCAAAGACCCGCAGCGACACATTCTGCAGGGCCTCTTTTTTCAGGCGTTCGAAAATCTTCGAGGGCTGAACAATCTTCCCTTCGGTTCCCGCGAGGGGCGAGGTATTGTTTTTGAACTTCATGGAGACCGTAGGCTCGTCAACGGTAATGCGCTTTAAGGGCGCAGGATTGTCTTTTGTGCAGATTGTATCGCCTATATGTACATTGTCTATACCCGCGAGAATAAGAATATCCCCCGCGTCAATTTCCGGGGCTTCGGCAACCACAGGCCCTGAATAGGTCTGGATGCGCGTCACCCGCAGGGTTTCCGGAACGCCGCTTTCACCTATGCAGACAAGGTTGTCGTTTGCCCGCGCCCTGCCTGAGTAAATCTTGCCTATGGCGAGCCGGCCTATGTAATCGGAATAGCTTAAGTCGGAAATGAGCATTTGAAAGGGCCCGTTCACATCGGCCCGCGGCGGAGGTATTTCTTCCAGCACCATATCAAGAAGCAGGTCGAGTTTTCCATCCTGGGCTTCGGGGTCACGTTTGGCAACGCCGTCCCTGCCTATGGCGTACAGAAGGGGAAAATCAAGCTGCTGCTCCGAGGCGTCAAGGTCGATAAGAAGATCGTAAACCTCGTTTAACACTTCCCGCGGCCGCGCGTCCTGCCTGTCAATTTTGTTAATAACAACGATAATGGAAAGCCCCGCCGCCAGAGCCTTGGAAAGGACAAAGCGCGTCTGCGGCAGAGGCCCTTCAGCCGCGTCAACAAGAAGCACGGCCCCGTCGGCCATTGATATGGCCCGCTCCACCTCGCCCCCGAAATCCGCGTGCCCCGGCGTGTCGATGATATTGATTTTAACGCCCTTCCATTCTATAGCGCAGTTTTTAGCAGAAATGGTAATGCCCCGTTCCCGCTCCAGATCCAGACGGTCCATGACCCTCTCGTTCACATCCTGGTTGTCGCGAAAAATGCCGCTCAGCTTAAAAAGCGAATCAACCAGAGTCGTTTTGCCGTGGTCGACATGCGCTATGATGGCGATATTTCTGATATGGTCGTTGGTCTGTTTTGTGTGCATGGGCCCATGATAGCACACTCCCGGCCGGCAAACAAGCCGCCGACATGCGGTTCGCATAGGCGAACCGCATGTCGGCTCCGGAAATTGCGGAGAAAGTCACCATTACTCTTTAGGCTTGTCACCAAAGCTGGTGAATATAAGGGCAATTGCTGCGCAATTGCCGAGGTGGTTATGCCCCATCCGCACATTTCCGTGAAAGCGTTCCCGCCGCAGGCGGGCGGAAATTGCGGTAAATGTCACCAGTACCCTACCGGCTAAAAAACAAAGCGCCCGGTTACAACGCAATTGCGAAGCGATTGCCGAGGTGGTTATGCCTCACCCCGCACATTTCCGTGAAAGCGCCCCTCTGCGTCTGCCCTGTCTTTTTCTTTCTTATCCGGGTATCAAGCTGATAATGACCGGCGTCAGGACCGATGTGGCGAGGCCGTTCAGACACAGGCCAAGGCCGGCAAACGCGCCCGCAGCGTCCGCTTTTTCAAAGGCCCGCGCCGTGCCCACCCCGTGAGCGGCAAAACCCATGGCAAGCCCGAAGGCCGACTCCTGCGTTATATGCAGAAGGCCCAAAACAGCCGGGCCTGTGACCGCGCCAAAAACACCGGTAAGAATAACGATAACCGCGGCCAGCGAGGGGACTCCGCCCAGCTTGCCCGCTATCTCCATGGCAATAGGTGTTGTTACCGATTTCGGCGCCAGCGAGATGATTACCTGCGGGGGCGAGCCTAAAAGAAGCGCCGGAACCACCGCGGAAATGATTCCCACAAGGCTGCCGAATATGGTTGTTATGACAATGGCGCCGGCTTCTTTGCGTATCTTGCCGAACTCCCGGTACAGGGAAATCCCCAGGGCTACCACCGCGGGGGAAAGAAGCGAGGTAATAAAAATCCCTCCCCTGCTATATTCCTCATAGGAGAGGCCCGCGAGGCGCAGGATGGCGATAAGCGCGGCGATGGAAACCAGAACAGGATGTAAAAGAAAGAACTTAAACTTTTTGTACAGCCCGAGGGCCGCGGCGTATACAATAAAAGTCAGGGCCGCAAAAGCGGCGGGCGAAGTAAAAATCCGCGTCATTCGCCGCCTTTCTCCTGTTTTCGGGATTTTCCCGAAATCCATTGGTGGCAAAGCCCCGCCGCGGCGAGTACGCAGAGCGTGCTGAAAACCGTAACCCCCAGAATAACCGGCCCCTGCGTGCGCAGCAGGTCAAAATGCGCGATAAAACCCACGCCCACAGGCACAAAGAAAAAAGCGAGATTTCCCGTAAGAAACCCGCCTGCGTCCTTGACCCATTCAAGGCGGATAATTTTCAGGCCAAGGCCCGAAGCCATAAGAACCATACCCAGCACGCTGCCGGGTACCGGAATGCCCAGAAGAAAAGAAAGCGCCTCCCCCAGAACCAGAAGCCCCAGGATTATCGCCATGCCCCGCGCTGTTTTCACGGATAGACCAGCCTGTAATACAAAAGGCCCGCGTATTCGTGCAGGGCCTCGTATGTTCCGAGAAAGGCGTCCGGCGACGGCAAAAAGCTAAAAATGTCATAGGGGGAATTGCGCGCGCACCGGTAATCGGCAGGCGCGGGGATTACGGAAAAACCGTTATTCTCGAAACAAAAGACGCTCCGCCTCATGTGGTACGCCGATGTAACAAGAATGATTTTTTTATACCCGAAAAGCCGCGCGATATTTTCCGCATTCTGCCAGGTGTTCCGGCTTTCTCCCTCTTTCAGGACACGCTCCTCAGGCAGCCCCAGCGAAACAAGAAGACGGCCCATTACATCGGTCTCCGCCTCCTGCCCGTAATCGAAAACCCTGCCTCCGGCGGCGATATAAGCGCCCGGAAAAATATCTCGAAGGCTGAAAGCGTACACCGCCCGTTTCAGCGCGCCAGGCGCAAGCGCGTCCCTGCCCTCCCCCGCTTCGGGCGAGGCCTGCACGGTTCCGCCGCCCAAAACCACAAGGGCCTGAGCGTCCGCCGCCGATGCCGCCGCGCCGGCGTCCAAAGGCGGGTAAAAGTCTTCAAGAGGTTTTAAAAGAACATCCTTCACAGGTTCAATGGAAAGCGCATACAGCAGCGCCGCGGCAAGCGTCATGGCAATCCTGCGTCTTCGCGGAAAAAACAGCGCAAAAATCAAAAGCCCCGAGACAAAACATCCCGGAGGCAAAATGAGAACCGTACAAATTTTAGAAAGAAATACCATCAGTACCCCAGCGCTTCCCCCGTGATTATAATTGTCATATCCGTGGCACTGGGCCGCCTTTTTAGTATGGTGTAAACATTGCAAATCCGGCCTTCACCCTGGCAGTCCATACAGGTTCCTGTTTTGGTACAGGGGTTCTGCCGCGAAAGCCTCTTGTTGTTGAGGGGACCGGCAAGGTATTTGATGCGTTCCAGAGCCGCGTCCAGGTCTTTACGGATTTTGTTTGTTCCCGCGACGACAATGACTTTTTTTGGGCCGAAGGTCATGGCGGCCACACGGTTGCCGCATCCGTCAACATTCACAAGAGAACCGTCAAGGGTTATCGCGTTTGTACCGGTAAGAAAAAGATCGCAGGTAAGCTGCTGCCGCCTGATGGAAAGCGTTTCCTCCGGCGAAAGCCCCGGTACGCCGTGGTCAAGAACAACCCCGCCCTTTGCCTTTACCTTGTCCTGTATGCCCATGCTCTTTACGGTCATGGACCCGCCAAAGCCGACGCGGGTTCCGGCCGCAACAAAACCCATGATATACTGCGCCGCCTTCTCCGCGGCAGGAAAATACACCGCGTCAAAAAAACTCTTTTTCAGGGCCTCCACAGCCCGGTTCGCGAGCGCTTCGTGGTGCCATGTCATTACATCGCTCATAATTTTCTCCTTTTGATACCTCAGACCGATACTATCGAAATCCCGGTTACGCCAAAACTTTCAGAACAACTTTATGTATTTTCGATTTTTTTCCCTCAAAATCGCAGGAAGGTTTATGCGCGTCATGAGGAAAAAAAACCGCGAACATACCCGCCTCCAGAGGAAAACCAATAGTCTCCCCGCCCTTGTAAAACCCCA
This sequence comes from Spirochaetales bacterium, assembly GCA_031274005.1. Lineage (GTDB taxonomy): Bacteria > Spirochaetota > Spirochaetia > DTKZ01 > DTKZ01 > JAISAF01. Next base: position 2,637 of record JAISQU010000128.1, on the reverse strand, counting down.
GATCCCTGTCCTCCTGAAAAGGCCCATCCTCCTCAAGCCCCTCCAGAGGAAGATAATAACAGCCCTCCTTTCCGTCAAGAACCATCTGTATATCTATATACTTTTTATGCGCCTCAAAACGCGCCTCGGCGAGGCTTTTCGTTTCGTAATGCGAGGCCTGCGCGATAAGATCATCGCCGCAGACAGGGTGCTTTCCGTCGGGAAGTTTTGTTACGTCGGTCTTCAAAAGATAATCAATCGCCGCGTCGAGATTCTTCGAAATTCCTTTATATGCCGTCAGTTTTGTTACCAGATCGTAAATCATGTGACCCTCCTTACACGCCGTCCGGCGCTGCACAAAAGTATGCGCCATTCAAGGAAAAGCGGCAAGTAGCCGACATGCGGTTCGCATAGGCGAACCGCATGTCGGCCCCGGAAATTGCGGTAGAAGTCACCAGTGTACTTCACGATTGTCACCAAAGCTGCTGAATATAACGCAATTGCGCAGCAATTGCCGTGCTGGTTATGCCCTGCCCGCACATTTCCGTGATAGTGTCCCGCATCGGCGGGAGAAGTTGCCGCCGGAAATTGCGGTGAAGGTCACCAGTACGCTTCATGCTTGGCCGCAAAGCTCCTGGTTAAAACGCAATTGCGAAGCAATTGCCGGATTGTTATGCCCCATCCGCAATTTCCGTGAAAGCGTGCCCGCCGCAGGCGGGACGGAAATTGCGGTAGAAGTCACCAGTGTACTTCACGATTGTCACCAAAGCTGCTGAATATAACGCAATCGCGCAGCGATTGCCGTGCTGGTTATGCCCTGCCCGCACATTTCCGTGAAAGTGTCCCGCCTATGCGAACCGCATGTCGGCCCCGGAAATGTGCGGAGAAAGCCACCAGTGTACTTCACGATTGTCACCAAAGCTGCTGAATATAACGCAATCGCGAAGCGATTGCCGTGACGGTTATGCCCCTTCCGCACATTTCCGTGAAAGCGCGCCCGCCGCAGGCGGGACGGAAATGTGCGGAGAAAGTCACCAGTGTACTTCACGATTGCCTTTCAACCGGGTGCACCAATTTTTCCGTGCAAAATCACCGGAAGCCCCTAGGCCGTGCCAGGGATTGCAGCATACCCATACAAACGCACGCGTGAGCCTGTTTATGATAACAAGGCGTCAGTCAAAGCGGAATAGAAAAATGCAGCATTTTTCTATTCCGTGGTTGCGCCAGAACGAGGCCCAATAAAGGCTTTGGCGTATATAAAAGGCTACAGGCCGAAAAAGACCCTGGGTGCGCAAGGGATAGAAGCGGAAATCCTTTTGGCGCAGCCAAAAGATTGGAGCGGATAGCCCGGTTTTTTGCGGCTTCGCCGCAAAAAATGCGCCATAGATAACTGAAAAAAATGAACGCCGATGCCTTGGGCATACGGGGGAAACAGGCCGGGAAGGCCCAAACTTGCGGGGGAGGAATGGCGCCATATTTTTCACAAAAAAGTACAAAAATCTTTTCCTTTGGTGTTATATATATAACATGCGTCCTGAGAAACAACCGGAACGCGGCGGGAGGATATGCGTGGGCAGTGACGCCAGAGAGTACTACGAAAAATACAGGCCGATGGTTTTGCGGCGCTGCAGGAAGATGCTGGGGAACGGGGAAGACGCCGTGGACGCGGCCCAGGATGTATTTGTAAATTTCCTGCGGGGGGAGGAAAAGCTACGCGGACGGTTTCCGTCGTCGCTTTTGTATACCATCGCCACGAACATTTGTCTGAACCGGATACGCTGGAAGCGGCGGCACGCGGAAACAGCGCATGAGGATCCGGACAACACGATTGCCGTCGAAAGGGGCTATGACCTGGTAGAGGCGAAAATGATTATGGATATGCTTTTTGAGAACGAATCGGAGCAGACCAGAACGATCTGTTATATGTACCATGCGGACGGCATGACGCTTCAGGAGATAGGCGCTGCCGTGGGAATGTCTTTCAGCGGCGTGCGCAAAAGGCTCCGCAGTTTCGCCTCCCGGGCGCGGCTGCGCTATGAAGGCGGTACAGGAGGGACTCATGAATGATTTGATGCTTGAGCGCTATAATCTGGGGGAGCTTGCCCCATGGGAAAAGGCCGATGTCGAAGCCGCGCTGGCAGCCGATTCTTCGCTTGCCGGCCGCGTCGCGGAACTGCGGCGTTCGGATGAGGAAATCCTCGCGGCCATGCCCGCGGCGCTGAGCGCCGCGGAAATACAAAAAAAGGCCGCCCTGCGGAAAAGCGGCGGCAGGACTCCGCGTTTGCGCCGTCCGGTTATGGGCCTCTGCGCGGCAGCCCTTCTCGCGGCGCTTATACTGCCTGCTTTCTGGTTTTCCCGCCAGGACGGGGAAGAAGAGCGGGCAAAGGGAAACACGGAACTTGCCGTGTATCTGAAAACCGGCGGCGGGGATGAGCGGGTGCAGAATGATACGGTTGTGCGCGAGGGCAATACCGTGCAGCTTGCCTATATGAGCGCGGAGAGCCGCTACGGGGTTATTTTCTCCCTGGACGGAAGGTCCGCGGTTACCCTGCATTATCCCTACGCGGCGGGACAAAGCACCCGGCTTGTTTCCGGCCGCCGTACGGCGCTTGCCGAAGCCTATACCCTTGATGACGCGCCGGACTATGAAATATTCTT
>JAISQU010000051.1 GCA_031274005.1 Spirochaetales bacterium | reverse complement strand
TCACCGGAAGCCCCTGGGCCGCGCCAGGGATTGCAGCGTAAATCCTTTTGGCATCGCCAAAAGATTGAAGCGGAAAGCCCGGTTTTTTGCTTCGCAAAAAAGGCGCACGGAAAAAATTGTTGCACCCATGATGAGGGGGATATGAACGAAACACTCACCTTGCATGAAACCCCGGGCGACGAATGCCCCTATCTTCCGGGCCGTGTCTGGAAAACGGAATTCTTCACGGTTGCCGCGTGCCCGGAAGGAGTCTATGAGTTTTTGCTCGCGCAGGGCTTTCGCCGCAGCGGACTCATCTTCTACAGGAATATCTGTCCGGACTGCGAGGAATGCCGTCAAATACGAATCCCTGTTTCCCGCTTTGCCCCGACCCGGTCCCAGGCGCGCGCCGTACGCAAAAACAGGGATGTACAGGTAAGCATTGCGCCTGCCGGATTCCGCAAAGACGTTTTTGCCCTGTACCGCCGCTACAGCGCCTTTAAACATGAAAAAGACACCGAAGATGAAAAAAGTTTCCGCCGCTTTTTGTGCGACTCTCCCCTGGATACCCGCATGACCCTGTACCGCATTGACGGCGCGCTCGCTGCCGCGGGCTGGGTGGATGTTCTTCCGGGCGGGCTGTCCAGCGTTTATTTTGCTTTTGAACCGGACTTTGCCCGCCGCAGCCTTGGCGTCTTTTCCGTTGTAAAAGAAATAGAGCTTGCCAAAGATATGGGCCTCCCGTTTTACTACCTGGGCTTCGTCGTGGACGGCTCCCCCAAAATGGGGTACAAAGCCGCCTACTGTCCCCAACAAAGATTATATGGCGGCGTCTGGTGTAACTGGCCGTGAAGAACGGGAAAAATCATACGTTGCGGCCCCTCAGGAGGGGCCTTGTTTGTAACTCTTTAGACCATCAAGATTTATTTGAGCGACGCGGGATTCGAACCCACGACCCCAAGCTCCGGAGGCTTGTACTCTATCCATCTGAGCTAGTCGCCCGACTTTCAGGAAATACTTTACCGCGTTTTCCTGTGAAAGTCAAGGCGACTTCCCCCGCATCGGCGGGGGAAGTCGCCCCGGAAATTGCGGTGAAAGTCACCAGCCCTCTTCAGGCTTGTTCACACAAGCTCTTGGTTAAAACGCAATTGCGCAGCAATTGCCGTGGCGGTTATGCCGCTTCCGCATATTTCCGTGAAAGCGTTCCCGCCGCAGGTGGGCGGAAATTGCGGTGAAAGCCGCCAGTGCCCTACAGACGACGCAACAAACCGCCTGAATGCAATGCAATTGCACTTTCGGGCTATGTCCCCTCCGCACATTTCCGTGATGGCGGTATATTATTGTTTAGTCCTTTTTTCTAAAGATTGTTTGTAAAAATTCAATAACCCATTAAATTCTTGTATTAATTCGTCAAATAATATCCTTTTTGTTTTCTTCCCAAATTTCCGGATAAATTTTATTTTTTTTAAATATTACTGGTCTAAATGTTTCTTTCAATTCATTTATATTAACATTTTCCATTGCTTTTATTATTCCGGGTAATTCATTGTTTTTTATGTATAAAATATAATCCACATCTTTTGCTTTATCCATACTAATACTTTCAATATTTATTATTCTTGGCAATTCATTGTTTATTATATTTTTATCCAATACCCGTTTGATATTTTTTCCAAAAAAAATTAGCCCGTATTTCACATAGCGTTCTATATGCGTTTGGCGCGGTCAATAACGGCCAGAAGGTCGGAAACGCAGGCATCGATATCCACCGACGCGGAGTTAAGGGTGTCAATGTCTTTGTAGCGCATGCGCGTGGACCCCGAGGTATTATACATGAAAATTTTGTCCGTATTTCCCGCGGCGTCAAGGAAATCCTTTACCGCGGGATAAAAATCCCACATCATGATCGCGGAAAAGATTATGATTTTATCCCAGGCATTGATGCCGGCGGCAGGCAGATCATCGACATCCACAACCGAGATATGGATATTCTGCCCAAGGCAGGCCGCCGCGACAGCATCCAGCGCCGCGTCCTTGAACGGGCTTTTCTGGACGGCTATCAAAATCCTGGTTCCGCTGTCCGGCGGATTAATACTGTAGGGAATCATTTTCTCCCCGTGGCGTATATACCATTTTGGAAAAATGTAAAGTCCTGTTACGGCGGCAAGAATAACAAGGAGGGCGCATCCCAAAACCTTGTTGCGGGTTCGTATTTTTTTCATTGCTTTATTCAAACATCTCCTTTTTCTTCGGCAGTCCACGGAGTATGTTACTTTATTAGCTGGAGAGGGACAAGTCTTCTTTCGGCAGGAATGGACACCGAAAGACCGTTTATGTTAAGTTGAGATTGCCCATAAAGGGGAATACGGCGGGAAAGGGGAGAAATGGACAATAACGGCGATGATTCCGAAAAATGGTATGATCATCAATTATCAACCGAAGAATTAAAAAAATTTATTGAAGAAGCCAGAAATGGTAAAGAAAACAAGAATGCTTTCATCGGAACGATTCAACATAGTACCGCAGAACGCATAAAGGCTATTTGCGGGAAAAATATATCCAAAATTATGCTTGAAAGCGGCGCAGTACGGCATTCGCATAATAAATTACATCATAACCTAAAAGATGACGATCTCTTATATGCCGTTGAAGTCATTAACAGCCCAATCAGCATAGAGCCATCTCCCACCAAACATCGGGATAGTAGTGTTTTAACATTTAAGGGATATATAAATGGTGAAATATACTTTTTAGAGGCTATTAGACCAAAACACGATGGATGGCTTTCGCTGGTAACCTGTTACAGACCACAAAAGGCAGGACAGGGCTCCGATGCTGCGGAAACCGCCCCCCGAAGCTAACGTCCGAAACGTGCCGTCCTCTACCCGTATATGAATATAACCCAGCCGCCTTATCCGGTCAAGAGCCCCAAAAACGCTTTTGGCGTAAATAAAGGCCGAAGGCGCGGGCCTTTGGCCGCGCAAGGGATTGAGCGGAAATCCTTTTTTGCCGCCGAAGGCGGCAAAAAAGATTGGAGCGGAAAGCCCGGTTTTTTGCGGCGTTGCGCCGCAAAAAATGCGCCCAAATTCTTTGATACAAGGCCGTAGAAGGCAGACAGAAAAATTGCAAAGCATTTTGACGCGTCTTTATACAAAACGGTCTTCCCCTGCTCACTTCTCTTGTTTCTTTTCCCTTTTTTCTGTATGTTGGGGTATGGCAAAAAAACGGATTTTAACGGGGGACAGGCCGACGGGTCTGCTGCACCTTGGGCATTATGTGGGGTCGCTGGCGAACAGGGTTCGGCTGCAGGATGAGTATGAGTGTTTTTTCATTATCGCGGATTTGCATACGCTGACGACGAAGCCTTCGCGCGAGGATATAGCGTGTCTTGCGGATAACGCGCGGCATATGGTTTTGGATTACCTTGCCTGCGGTATTGATCCGGCGAAGTCGGTGATTTATTTGCAGTCGGCGGTGCATGAGGTGTGCGAGCTGGATTTGATTTTTGAGATGCTGGTAACGGTGCCGCGGCTGAATCGCGTTCCGAGTATCAAGGAGATGGCGAGGTCGGCGAATCTTTCGGAGCTTCCGTTTGGCCTTTTGGGTTATCCGGTTTTGCAGGCGGCGGATATTCTGCTTCCGCGCGCGCATCTTGTTCCGGTGGGCAAGGATAACGAGAGCCATGTGGAGCTTACCCGCGAGATTGCCCGCCGTTTTAACAGCATGTACGGCGCGGAAATTTTTCCGGTTCCCGATGTGATGCTGGGCGAGGTGCCGACTCTTGTGGGAACCGACGGCGCGGCTAAAATGTCGAAGTCTCTGGGTAACGCGATTATGCTGTGCGACGATGCGAAGACCGTGGAGAAAAAAGTGATGAGTATGTATACCGATCCGAACCGCGTAAGGTCGGATATTCCGGGCAGGGTGAAGGGCAATCCGGTTTTTATTTATCACGACAGTTTTAATCCGGACAGGGACGAGGTGGACGATTTGAAGAGCCGCTACGCGAAGGGCAAGGTTGGCGATGTCGAGGTTAAACAGAAACTGGCGAAGGCTCTGAACGCGTTTCTTGAGCCTCTGCGCGAGAGGCGCGCTGCGTACGAGGGCCGCAGGGGTTATGTGGATGAGATTATTTACGACGGTACGCAGATCATGCGGGCCGAGGCGCGTAAGACTCTTGAGGCGGCGACGAAGGCTATGGGGCTTTCGGCGGTGTGGAACAGGATAAGCCGCAAGGCCGAGGAAACGAAGAAAAAGCAGGCCGCTGCCGGCGGCGGCGGGAGCGGCGAATAATCCCTATGACCGATACAAAAAAATTCCCTTTCGCGGCTGTCATTTTTGATTTGGACGGAACGCTTATTGACAGCGAAAAAAATTATGTAAAATCCGACGGGCAGATTCTGACGAAATTC
>JAISQU010000042.1 GCA_031274005.1 Spirochaetales bacterium | reverse complement strand
CTGACTCCGATTTTAATTCCCGTTATGGTAAACCTGGGAATAGACGTGACCCAAGCCTGCCTCATCATGATTATGAATTTAATGATAGGGGTTATTACGCCTCCTGTAGGGGTGGTGTTATACGTGGTGGCAAATGTGGCAAAGGTTCCGTTTGAACGGGTTACCAAGGCAACGATTCCCTTCCTGATTCCCCTGTTTATTGTATTGTTACTGGTTACGTTTATCCCCTGGATTACCACCTTTATTCCAAACCTGGTTTTTGGCAAGTAAGGAAACGGAGGCATTATGACTACTACAAAAGAAAAAATGAAAAACCGCGAATTTGTAACCGGAACCCACATCCTGCTGGCCGATCCGTGTATCAGCGAATTGTGCGGATCAATCGGGTTTGATTTTTTATGGATAGATACGGAGCATACGCCCACGGATTATCACATCCTGGTTCAGCACCTTATCGCGGCAAAAGCCGCGGGTTGCGATACCCTGGTTCGCATCCCCTGGAACGATCCGATATTGGCCAAACGGGTGTTGGAGATGGGACCCGGGGGGATCATTTTTCCCGTGGTTAATACCCCTGAGGAACTGGATACGGCCATGAAGTCAACCCTGTACCCGCCTTTGGGGAACCGCGGCTTCGGCCCCCTGCGGGCGGTGAATTACGCGCTGGATGATCAGGAAGTGTATATCAATAAAACAAGCCTTGAGATGATCCGCTGCGTTCAGATAGAAAGTAAAACCGCGGTTGACAACCTGGACGAGATGGTGAAAAACCCCTGGGTTGATTGTTTTATTTTCGGCCCCTGCGATTTATCCGGTTCCATTGGAGAGTTGTTTAAAATTTATGAAAAATCGACCGGGGATCTTATTGATAAAGCGATAGCCAAGATCAGAAACGCGGGAAAATCCGCCGGAATTTCTCTGGTAACCGATGATCCGAAACAGATTCAATACTGGTACGACAAGGGCATTAATGTTATTTCCTGCGGATCAGACACGAGCTATTTGGGTATCGGCGGCAAAAAGATGCTGCAGTTATTAAAAAATCTTGTACAGCCGGCGCCCGGCACGGTTAAATAACATGCTAGGAGCCTGTGGGGCTTTGCCCAAAAATCGTATAAATTTGCAAACTCCGAAAGCATGCCCATTGATCGGGATTTTTTGCATATTCATGCAAAAAATCCACAAGTGCAATCGGACACGAAGTGTCCGCGGCTCCTAGGGCCGCTAAGAAACGTGTGGTTGTTGGCGCATGTACGCCTATAAATTTTTTTGGAGGAACTTGTATGAAGAAATTGTCATTTCTTTTCGCGCTGATCCTGGCCGCGGGCCTGATCTTTGCCGCCGGCGGAGGACAGCAGGGAGCTTCGGGAGGAGCCGTCAAACCTATCGAACTGGTTTATTCCATGACCGCGGTTCCCACCGACGCCCATGCCGGCGCCATGATGGTATTCAAGGAAACCGTTGAGCGGGTTTCCGGCGGAGCCATCAAGGTATTAACCTACGATTCCGCATCCCTCTTCAAGCAGGAGCAGGAAGTTTCGGCGGTTAAATCCGGCCAGGCCGATATATCCGCCGTGGCCGCGCCCTGGCTTACCGACGGTTCTCCCTGGATTTCCATGTTTACCGCGGGGTATATCTTCCAGAGCTACGAGCACATGACCAAGGTCCTTAACGGCCCCATCGGGCAGGAGGCTTTTGAACGGGTGGCCAAGGAACAGGGGGTACGTCCTCTGGGAGCGGAATACCTCGGCACCCGCCAGCTTAACCTGGTGGAAGACAAGCCTGTCAAAACACCCGCGGATCTCCGGGGCGTGAACCTCAGAATGCCCAATTCCGAATCGTGGCTTTTCCTGGGCCGGGCTCTGGGCGCCAACCCTACTCCTATTTCTTTCTCAGAGCTTTATATGGCCCTGCAAACCAGGACCGTGGACGGCCAGGACAACCCCCTGCCCAGCACCAAAAACGCAAAGTTCTATGAGGTAACAAAATCCATTACCATCACCAACCATGTGGTTGACAGCGTATGGCCGGCCATCAACGAGGCAAAATGGCAGTCTTTTACCCAGCAGCAAAAAGACTGGATCATGGAAGGGGTCAAGGCGGGTATCAAGTACTGCGATGAGACCAACCTTAAAGCCGAAGCGGAACTGGTACAGTTCTTTAAAGACTCGGGCCTCAAGGTCTATGACGCGGATCTTAACGCCTTCTCAAGCCATGTATTGGATCAATACCTAAAATCGGATTTTGCCAAAACCTGGGATCTGGATCTTTTCAAAAGGATTCAGGACGCGGCCAAGTAAGGCGGTCTGATTTTGCGCCGGGGTAAAAGCTCCGGCGCTTCTCCGCGCATGAGGCGCGTAAAGGAAAACTACATGAAAAAGATTTTACTTTTTATTCGGGACATAATCGAAAAATACGTACCGGTTTTTTCTTTTGCTGTCATGTTCGTGACCTTCATCATGCAGGTTTTCTTTAGATACGTCATCCGCCACCCCCTTACCTGGAGTATGGAAGTTATAGTCATCGGTTTTGTCTGGACCGTGGTGTTTGGCGCCTGCTATACCATGAGGCTGAAAAGCCATGTAAAATTTACCATGATTTATGACCGCCTGCCTCCTGTTCCCGGAGCCGTCATACGCATGGCCGGGAATATTATTATCGCCGCAACCTTCGCCAGTCTTGTTGTTGCTTCCTATAAATATTCGTTCTTTATTGGTTTCCAGAAAACCTCGGTTTTCAGAATTTCCTATACATTCATCTTCCTGCCTTTTGTCTACTTTCTCTGTTCCATTATTGGATATACCCTTAGCGAAATTGTCGAAGACATAAAAGTTATTTCCGGCAAAATCACGGACAGCCGTGATCATAAAGCAATGGAGGCGGCAAAATGAATTTAGCCTTAATCGTATGCCTCGTTGTATTTGTTTTGATATTCATATTGAGAATGCCCATTGCCCTGGGCATGATCGCCGCTTCGGCAGCCTATTTTCTGGTAAAAGGCGGCGATCTGAGCCTGGTGGCAAATCAGATAATAAATACCTACTATACCAACTACGTTATCATAGCGGTTCCTCTTTTTATTTTTACGGCTAACGTGATGAACACGGGGAAAGTGACCGACATGATTTACAACTTCGCCCATGCCCTGTGCGGCCGCATGAGGGGCGCCCTGGGTCATGTGAATATCCTGGG
>JAISQU010000360.1 GCA_031274005.1 Spirochaetales bacterium | reverse complement strand
TCTCCGCGCCAAGCGCGGAGGCTTTCACGGAAATGTGCGGAAAGGCATAACCGGAACGGCCCGCGCTTAGCGCGGGCGTTGGTTCCAGGCGATTTGTTTTTCCGCATGAAGCGCACTGGGGACTTTCACCGCAATTTCCGGTCGGGACTTTCTCTCCGCACCAAGCGCGGAGGCTTTCACGGAAATGTGCGGAAAGGCATAACCAGTACGGCAATTGCGAAGCAATTGCGTTATATTCAGGAGCTTTGGCGACACGTATGTAGCGCACTGGGGACTTTCACCGCAATTTCCGGTCGGGACTTTTCCCCAAGCCGGAGGCTTGGGGAAAAGTCCCTTGCATATAACACTTCATTCCGGTATACTTTCCACTATGGCGGAAAAAATACAGATGACACAAACCGGTCTTCGCGTGCCGGATGATCCTGTGATTCCCTATATCGAAGGCGATGGTACCGGCCCGGATATCTGGGCCGCGGCGGTAAGGGTATTTGACGCGGCTGTTGAAAAAGCCTACGGCGGTAAACGCAAAATCGCCTGGAAGGAAATTCTTGCGGGCGAAAAGGCTTTCAAAACCACGGGGGACTGGCTCCCCCCGGCAACAGAAGATGCTTTCAGGGAATACCTTGTCGGCATAAAGGGGCCCCTGACCACGCCTGTAGGGGAGGGTTTTCGCAGCCTCAATGTTACCCTGCGCCAAAGGCTGGACCTCTACGCGTGCCTGCGGCCCGTAAAATATTATCCGGGCATACCTTCCCCGGTAAAAAATCCCGAACTGGTGAATATGGTTGTTTTTCGGGAAAATACCGAAGATGTCTATGCCGGCTATGAATCCGCCGCGGGAACCCCGGAGGCAAAAAAACTTATCGCTTTTCTGAAAAGTGAGATGGGCTGGAATATACGCGAAGATTCCGGGGTGGGCATCAAACCGGCGAGTAAAACCGGAACAGAAAGGCTTGTCCGGGCGGCCCTTGAATACGCGGTGGAGAACAAAAGAAAAAGCCTTACCCTCGTGCACAAGGGTAACATTATGAAATACACGGAAGGGGCTTTCCGCTCCTGGGGCTATGAGCTCGCGAAGCGGGATTTCCGCGATAAAATCATTACGCAGGAAGAGGCCGCCGCGGGGGAGATTCCCGCGGGAAAAATTCTTGTCAAGGACTGCATCGCCGACGCTTTTTTGCAGCAGATTCTTACCCGTCCCGCGGAATACGATGTTATCGCCACGATGAACTTAAACGGTGATTATGTTTCCGACGCGCTGGCGGCCCAGGTAGGGGGAATAGGCATAGCTCCGGGGGCAAATATCAACTATGTGACGGGGCACGCCATTTTTGAGGCGACCCACGGTACCGCGCCCAAATACGCGGGAAAGAATGTGGTAAACCCAAGCTCGGTTATTTTGTCGGGGGCCATGATGCTGGAATATCTGGGCTGGCGGGAGGCCGCCGCTCTTATAGACGCGGGGCTGGTTGCCGCCATCAGCAAAAAAATCGTTACCTATGATTTTGCCCGCCTCATGGACGCGGCGCGCGAGGTTTCCACGAGCAGCTTCGGCGACGCCATAATAGAAGGCATGAAAGCATGAAGCTATGAAAATAGTCATTCATTTTCCCCGCAAGATGCTTATTGCAGGATTGATTTTTCTTGTTGCCGGGGGCGCTCTTCTTCTGCGGACAACAGGCTCTCTGACGGCGAACCTTTCATTGTGGCCGACCATTCCTGTTCTGATTGGCCTTTTTCTTCTCCACCGCGCCTATGTTAAAAACGGAGCGGACGCCCATGTTTTTAGCGGCATTTTTCTGATTCTTGCCGGATCTTTTTTTCTGGTTTTGAATACCGGCGGTCTTGAATCAGGCTTCAAACAGTTCTGGCCTCTTTTTATGCTCTTCGCGGGGGTATCCCTGTTTTTTTTCGCCCTGAAGAAAAAAGGCGCGGCGCGGATACACATGATTGTTCCCGCCGTGGCCATTATTTTATTGTCCCTTCTGTTTTTGCTTTTCAGCCTGCGCATCGTCTCCACGAGCCTGCGCGATTTCGTTGTTATCTGGTGGCCGGGGATACTGATATTCGCCGGCGCCCTGCTCATAATTCTTGACCTTCTGCTGGAACATAAGCAGAACCGGACCGCCGGGCGCACGCAGGAGGACCCGCCGGAAGATTCCGCCGGATAGATCCGTTTTACGGCTGCTATGAGCCTGTTGCGCTTAAGGCGGGGCCATTGCCACAATGACCCCCGACGTTCAAGACGGCGCAATTTTGCGGGGCAAAATTGCGTGAGTAATGCGTTTTCGGCTCACATTTATGAGAAATCCGACAGGCTCCTATGGTTTTTTGGGAAAATAGTGGGCAAGGATAATTCTTCCCCTGACAATTCTTTCGACAATAAAAACGCCCTCATTCGTGGCAATCTGTTCTCCGGCAAGGGGAATATTACCCTCAAGATCGAGAAGAAATCCCCCCAGGGTCTGACTGCTTTTTTTAATGGGAAAGCTTGTGCCCAGGCTGTCGTTTATAAGGTACAGGGGCGTATCGCCCAAAATCTTGTAGGTTCCGTCATCCTGGGCGGTAATCTTTCCGGTTGTTTTTTCCTCATCCTCATCGTAGATCTCGCCTATGATTTCTTCGATAAGATCCTCGTATGTGACGATGCCGGCAAGCCCGCCGTATTCATCCAGAACCACAATCAGGTTAACCTTGTGCTCTTTCAAAGTTGACAGCAGCTTGTACACGCTCATCTTGGGCGATACAAAAACAGGCTGTATCATAAGGCTTTTCAGGGTAACTTTTCTGCGCCCCTCGTAGCAGGCTTTCCAAATATCTTTTGCCAGCGCCACGCCGACAATATTTTCCGGGTTATTCTCGTATACGGGTATACGGGAGTATCCCTCGCTCAGAACGCGGTCCACAACCTTGCCCGCTGTCTGGTCCGCCGGAAGACTGAAAATCCGGGTCCGGTGCGTCATGATGGCCTGAACCTTCACCTCATCAAAATGTATAATACTCTTCATCATCTGCGTTGTATCATCTTCCAGAACGCCTGAATCCTGCGCAAGATTAACAAGATGGACAACTCCCTCAAGGGTTATTTTCTGGCCCGGAGCGGGGCCGAATACGCGCGTCAGAACCAGGCTGATTGCCCCGATAAAGTAAACAAGGGGACGCAGCAGCCAGGACAGCGCGATGACAACATCTACCGCGCAGAGGCAAATCGTCTCGTTGTGGGTTATCGCGAGCCTCTTTGGCGTCACTTCCCCAAAAATAAGAATGACAAGCGTAACAAGGCCCGTGGAAACCCCCAAAAAAGCATCGCCGAAAGAAAGCAGAGTCAGCCGCGTTACAATGGCCGAAGCGGCAATATTGACCAGATTATTCGCGATAAGAATAGTCGTAAGAAAATTTTCCGAATGTATGCGGGTCTTTTCTATGCGGCCGCCCTTTTCCGGCCGTCTCCTTTTCAAATCCTGGATTTGCAGAAAAGACAAAGAAGTAAAAGCCGTCTCCACCGCGGAAAAGAACGCCGACAGGGAAAGGAGGATAACAAGCACAACACTATGAGTTACCATACTCTACCACAAGTATAGGGAGTTTAAAGCAAAGTACGCAAGTAGCCGAGATGCGGTTCGCATAGGCGAACCGCATCTCGGCCCCGGAAATTTGCGGTGAGAGTCACCATGTACTTCACGGTTGCCACCAAAGCTGGTGAATATAACGCAATCGCGAAGCAATTGCCCTGGTGGTTATGACCCATCCGCAAATTTAAGTGATAGCATCGAACCAGCTTTGGCGAACCGCATCTCGGCCCCGGAAATTTGCGGTGAGAGTCACCAGTACGCTACAGGCTAAAAAACATCACTCCTGAAAGCAAAGCAATCGCGAAGCGATTGCTTTGGTGGTTATGACCTATCCGCACATTTCCGTGATAGCGTCGACCCCGCATAGGCGAACCGCATCTCGGCCCCGGAAATTGCGGTGAGGCTCACCATGTACTTCACGGTTGTCACCAAAGCTGGTGAATATAACGCAATTGCGAAGCAATTGCCCTGGTGGTTATGACCCATCCGCACATTTCCGTGAAAGCGTCAACCCCGCATAGGCGAACCGCATCTCGGCCCCGGAAATTTGCGGTGAGAGTCACCAGTACGCTACAGGCTAAAAAACACCACTCCTGAAAGCGAAGCAATTGCCCTGGTGGTTATGACCCATCCGCACATTTCCGTGATAGCGTCGACCCCGCATAGGCGAACCGCATCTCGGCCCCCGGAAATTTGCGGTGAGGCTCACCATGTACTTCACGGTTGTCACCAAAGCTGGTGAATATAACGCAATTGCGAAGCAATTGCCCTGGTGGTTATGACCCATCCGCACATTTCCGTGATAGCGTCGACCCCGCATAGGCGAACCGCATCTCGGCCCCGGAAATTTGCGGTGAGAGTCACCATGTACTTCACGGTTGTCACCAAAGCTGGTGAATATAACGCAATTGCGAAGCAATTGCCGGGTGAGTTATACCCAACTATGCCCGGGTGCACCAATTTTTTCCGTGCAAAGTCACTGGAAACCCATGGGTTGCGCCAGGGATTGCAGCATGCCCCGACAACCGCACGCGCGAGCGTGTTTGTGATAACAAGGCGTCAAAGCACGCCCCGATAAACGTACGCGAAAGCGTGTGATACTAAAAGCGGAACAAACAAAAGCATCTTATGTTTGTTCCGTGATTGCGTCAGAACCGAGGCCCTATAAAGCTATTGTAGTTTATGAAGGTCAAAAGGCCGATTAAAAAAAATGCAGCATTTTTCTATTCCGTGGTCGTGTCAGAACGAGGCCCAAAAAAACCTTTTGGCGTATTCCGTGTGTGCGATAGCACACATACAATCATACCTATCGGAACAAAGTGCCGGAGGTGCTGTATATAAATGCTATGGGCCAAGCAAAAAAGGCGCGCGGAAAAAATTGGTGCGCCTAATTACGGCTGAATAGTTGCATTTTATTTAAGGATAAGTTCTTAATCTGTGAAAATCAGGGTAATCCGGGGACAAAATTTCTCAACTCGTTGATAGTGGATTTAAGAGCCAATCTTTTAATCCGGAATAAAATTCCTTAGATATTTTATGCTTTTTTCCACCCATTGTTCTTCTTTTATAAGAGTGGCGCCGGTTGTTTCTTCCGGTTCCATCCAGAATTCAAGAATCGTACTAAAATCCCGTACCGCCTGATTTTTTAATGTGTTGAGCATATACGGTATATCCAGGCGCCCTTCGCCCGCGATAGTGCCGGTAACCACAAGGCCCTGCGCGTCAGTACGGCGGCGGATGGCATAATCTTTAACGTGAAAGCATACAGTGTACGGAGCAAGTATTTCGAGTACTTCCTGAGACCGCTCCTCGTTTGAAAAAGAGTTGACTGTATCCAAAACTATACCAATGTTCTGATCTCCGGCGGCTGTGATAATTTGTTTAAATTCTTTTGCGAGAAAACGATCATGGTTTTCAATTCCAAGCGTAATACCCGTTTTATGCAGTAAAGGTATCGCATCGGTGAGTACCTTGTTTATTTCCCTAAAATCGGGCTTATAACCGATGGAGTCAATTACACAGCGAAGCAATCTGGCTCCCATCCGTTCGCTAAGGAGTATGTGCCGTCTGAGATTTTCCGCCGAAATTCCCCGCAGCCCGGTTTCCACTGTAACGTCATGCTCCCCGGCATAGTGCGCGATTTCATTAATTTGCTCGTCCGTGAGGTTTTGCAGATTCAAATTATCCGCGAGCTGAACAACTTTGACTTTATGGTACAGGGCCTTGTCGATGAGTCCGATGGATCCTAAAGGCTTATCGGGTAGAAACCGCTTGTTAGTCCCTACCGCAAAAGGATAACAATAGGAGCCTATTCCTAGCGTAGTGTTTCTTGGTACGTGGCTTATCATATTTTGCACTATACTTTCTTTGGCTATGTTTGACAATAAGTATGTTTGCGTAAATATATTTACCCCTCGCGAGGGGTGCACCAATTTTTTCCGTGTAAAATCACCGGAAGCCCTTGGGCCGCGCCAGGGATTGCAGCGTAAATCCTTTTGGCATCGCCAAAAGATTGAAGCGGAAAGCCCGGTTTTTTGCGA
>JAISQU010000359.1 GCA_031274005.1 Spirochaetales bacterium | reverse complement strand
GAATACGGTAACTTTCCTCTTCATACAGAATTTCTTTTTCTTTCTTGCCCTCATTCATACTATATTATCGTCTTCGTCCGTGTTGTCCGTGAGGTCAGTGGTTAAATTTAGAATTCCTGGAGAACTTTACACCCCCTCCCGCTTAATTCGGAAGAGGGGAAACTGTTCCCAAAAAAACCCACACGCTTTCTTCGTCAGGCATTCCGGCCTGAGCGCCGCGCTCCCGTGTGGACAGGGCCGCTGCGGCGTTCGCGAATTGTACGCTTTTTTCAAGTGAAAAACCTTTTCCCAGAGCAACTGCAAAAGCCGCGTTAAAAGTGTCCCCCGCCCCGGTCGTATCCACGGGGCTTACCGGACAAGCGGGAATATGTTCGCAGCCACCTTCTGAAACAATATAGGCGCCGTTTTCCCCGGCTTTTACGATAACCACAGACGCCCCCCTCCGCACAAGCGCCGCCGCGGCGGCCGCAAGCTCTTCCCTGTTCCTGACGGGCCTGCCGCTCAGGATTTCCAGCTCCCTGATGTTCGGCGTAAGGTAATCAACGCAGGCATACATATCTTCCGGCAGCGCCGCGGCGGGAGCGGGATCCAGTATATATATTTTCCCCGCGGTTCGGTTTCGCAGAACATACGCTGCCGACTCAAGAGGAATCTCCAATTGAAGAAGATATATATCCGCCTCGGGGAGCAGGGGAAGCCTGGCGGCAATATCCCCGGGACTTACCCTGCCGTTAGCTCCCGGTACGACGATGATGTGATTTTCCCCCGATTTATCAATTTCGATAACGGCTATTCCTGTGGGCGTCCCGACCTCAGTGGCGACAGCCTCCGCCCCGACTTTTTCTTTTTTCAGGATTGCCAGATAAGCCTCGCCGAAGGAGTCGTTACCCACTTTGCCGAACATGGTTACCGGAACACCCAAACGCGAAAGTGCAACCGCCTGATTCGCGCCTTTTCCTCCGGGAACCATCTGAAAACCGGTCCCGGTAAGCGTCTCCCCCGGTCGGGGAAACCGCTTTACCCTTACAACCATATCCATATTCAAACTTCCGATTACACAATAGGATTTCATACGTACTAAAGATAATCCGGTTTTACTAAATAATCAAGCAGCGTGAATTTACTAATAGTTTACTAAAAATATTGCATCACCTTGAAATCAGGTGTATAATACTCCGGTATTATTTTAAGGAGGATCTATGCCCACTAGTGTCGATAGCGCTCATGTCATACGGATGCTGGAGCGCGCGGCCGCTGTTATGGCTGAAAACAGACTGGTTTTGATTGAGCTTGACAGCCTCATCGGCGACGGAGATCTGGGTATCACAATGGAAAAGGGATTCGCGGCAGCGGCCCGGACCGCGCAGGAACAGGGCAGCGCCGGCCCCGGTACTATTTTTATGAAGGCGGGAATGACCATGGCCAAAACAGTACCGTCTACCATGGGAACCCTTATGGCGACCGGATTGATGCGGGGCGGAAAGGCTGTTGCGGAAAAGACTGAATTGTCGGCCAATGATATGAAAACCTTTCTTTCGGCTTTTTTTCAGGGAGTTATGGACAGGGGAAAGGCCAACCTTGGAGAGAAGACCCTGCTGGATATTCTTGATCCCGCGGTAAAAGCGATGCAGGCGTATACGGGCGCCGATGTGACGGAAGCCTGGAAAGAGGCGGAAAAAGGCGCCGCCGCGGGTGTGCAAACCGCGAAAGCTCTTGAATCTCAGCACGGAAAGGCGGCGGTTTTCCGCGAAAAAACCCGGGGCCTGGAAGACCCCGGCGGCCGCGCGGCCTATCTGCTCATTAAAAGTTTTGCCGAAACCCTGGCCTCATAACATATACTTAAAAATAAATAATAAGGAGCATAGTGATGAAAAAAATGCATGGAGTCATTACCGCTATGGTAACGCCGTTCACAGGGGATGATCAGGTCGATGTGAAAACGCTGAAAGCCTATACCGATTACCTTATAGGCAAGTCGGTGCACTGTTTGTATCCGGCCGGCACAACAGGGGAAATGCTAAAAATGTCGGCGGCCGAACGAAAACTGGTCGCGGAAACAGTTGTGCGGCAGGCAGCCGGCCGGGCGACCGTTTATATTCACGCGGGGGCGATGACCACAAAAGAAACGGTAGAACTTGCGAAACATGCCCATTCCATAGGCGCCGACGGTATCGGGGTTGTAACTCCCCAGTTTTTCTGCGTTAATGACCGCGAAATGGAGGAATTCTTTGTCGCCGTGTCCCAAAGCGTACCGGACGATTTTCCTGTCTATGCCTATTGCATTCCCCAGTGCGCGGCAAACGATTTACGGCCTGAAATTATTGAAAAAATTCTCAAAAGGACAAAAAATATTGTGGGGGTAAAGTACAGCTATCCCGATTTCCTGCGGGTAAAGAATTATCTTCTCTGTAATAACGGCGGGTTTTCCGTTGTGGTAGGAACCGACAGGCTGTTTCTTGCCGGTCTGGTCATGGGCTGCGACGGAACTGTTTCGGGTTGTTCCAACGCCGATCCGTCAAAGTTTGTGGAAACATATCAAAAATTCAAAGCCGGCGATCTTGAGGGCGCGCGAGCGGCCCAGGCCCTTGCAAGCGAATTGTGCGAAATAACCGGAAACGGCGCGAATATGGCTATCTTCAAATACGCCCTTGAACGTCACGGACTACCCTCCGCCCGCATGAGAGCGCCCGCCCTTGATTTGACCGACGAGGAAAAAAAAGCCCTCGCCGCGAAACTTGAAGTTTACGAAAGAAAACTTTAACATGTAACATGCTTTCGCGGTAAAGGGTTTCTCCTTTGCCGCTATCCTTGAGAAACAAGAAGGTGATTGCCTGTGGGAAAAATGACGAGCAGGGAGATTGCCCGGCTTGCCGGAGTGTCTGTTTCGACTGTTTCGATAGTGTTGAACGGAAAACCCGGGGTAAGCGAAGAAACGCGGACCCGTGTTATGGATATTCTTGAGCAGAATGGTTTTTCTCTTAATACGCGCAATCCCGTTGCCTTACAGGGCGGGGTCATACGGTTCTGTAAAATCGCGAAGCACGGTCAAATAGTCAACGACCGGCATAACGCTTTTATTTCGGATTATACGGACGGCATTATAGAAGAGGCCAAACTGCACGGCTTGAGCGTCGAAGTGGCGACTTTCAACGGATCGTCCATCCTGAGCGTCTGCGAACTTATCCGGGTATCCCACGGGCTGACCGGCTGTATTGTTCTTGCCACCGAACTTTCCCCCGAAGATATTGACATGTTTGACAGCATAGACATTCCCTTTGTTTTTCTTGACGCCATGTATGAGTTTTCCCTCCACGATTTTGTAACCATGGATAATATGAAAATGACCTTCGATATGGTTCGCCATCTTCAGGGGCTGGGACATACAAAGATCGGAATGCTCTACGGGGAAGGGTGCAGCAATTTTGACCAGCGAAAAATCGCCTTTACCCGAGCTCTGGCCGTTTTGGGTCTTCCTGTTCGTGAGGACTGGATGCTGAAAATAGGCTCCACCCATGAGACCGCGCAGTCCGATATGTACCGGCAGATTCAGGGGAAGAAAGACTTGCCCACGGCTTTTTTTGCCAGTAACGATATGATCGCGGTCGGCGCCATAGCCGCGCTGCAGAGTCTTGGCTACAGAGTGCCCTGGGATATCTCCGTAGGAGGTTTTGACGACATTCCTGTCGCTTCTTTTATTGATCCGCCTCTTACGACCATCAGCGTCCCGAAATTCGATATTGGCCGGCTTGCCGTATCCGTACTTCTGGATAAAATCAAAAAGCGCGGCGTATATCTAAGTCAGAAAAGCGTTCTGGCCGGAAAGCTCCTCGCGCGGCAGAGTACGGGGCCGGAAAGTAAATAAGCTGTTAAAAACTGAAAAGATTCTATACTAAAAATTTCATAAATAACCTTATAGTTTTACAAAAAATCTCAAAATATCACCTTTTTTTACCCTTACCTCAGTAAAAAATTTCTTGACAGGTATAAAATATGTGGTACAATTTAATAAATATTTAGTGAAAAGGAGAGGAGTATGAAAAAATTTACACTGATTCTCTTGTGTCTCGCCCTGGCCTCCACACTGTTTGCCGCGGGAACGACGGAGAAATTTCCTTCAAAACAGATCAACATTGTTGTCGGGGCTTCCGCAGGTGGAACATCTGATGTTGTAACCCGGTTTCTTGGGAAAGAAATTGAAGCTACGCTGGGAGTCCCCGTTGTGGTAACCAACAAACCCGGCGGATCAAGCGCTGTCGCGGTAGAATATATGGCCGCTCAGGCCCCGGACGGCTATAACCTGATGTATATGCCGGTGGAAAACGCCATGGTCAAGGCTCTTGGTTTTACTCAGATAGAACCCAAAGATATTTCTTATTTTGCCCGCGCAATGACGCTTCCGGCAACGGTTACCGTAAACGCAAACGCCCCCTGGAATACTCTTGCCGATCTTATCAATGACGCGAAGGCAAATCCGGGAAAATTTTCTGTGGGCAATTCCGGAACCGGGTCAATCTGGCATTTTGCGGCAGTAGGCATTGAGCAGGCCGCCGGTATTAAATTCAACCATGTTCCTTTCGACGGCGGCGCCGCGGCGGCTACTGCCGTTATGGGCGGCCATGTGGATATCGCCACTGTCGCTCCCGGCGAAGTAAAGGCCGGGGTTGAAAGCGGAAAACTCAAGGTTCTGGCCATTGTCGACACTGAACGCTCTTCTTTGTATCCGGATGTTCCGAGTTTCAAGGATCTCGGCCTGAATGTGGAAATTCTGGGTTGGGGCTGTTTCGCCGCTCCTAAAAATACCCCCGCTGATGTTCTAAAGACGCTTGAAGAGGCGTTTGCGAAAGCCATTCAATCCAAAGGCTTTCAGGATCTGTGCAAGACCTACGGGCTGACTCCCGCTTATCTGAACGCGGCCGATGCGCAGGCTTTTGCCAACTCTCAGGCGGAATGGTATCAGAAAGCTGTTCCGTCCATGAATCTGCGCTGACACGAACAACGCACGAATAAGGATGCCGGGCGGTCCGGCATCCCCTGCGTCTTTGAGAGGAAAGCTGATGAGTAAAGCCGGCATAATTTTTATCGGGTCCTGTATCGTGATCGCCCTTGCTTTCATGATTCCCGCGTTTGATTTTCCCGGAGGTTCGTCGGACGGCGCTCCCGGCCCAGGATATTTTCCTGTCATTTTGTGTGTTATTATTCTTATTTTGAGTATAATTCTGGCGGTATCATATCTGCGGCACAAAGAAAAATATTTTCAGACAAACCAGACTGAAAGAAACAACCTTGGTGTGTTTCTTATAACAGGCGGCGCCGTTATTTTATATACGATTATGTTTATCTTTCTTCCGTTCATTCCGCTTACAATAGCGTTTATCATTTTTCTGAACCGGCTCTATAAAAGAACCTGGAAATTCAATATCACTTTTTCGATTGCATTCACCCTCATTATGTATGTGATATTCAGTAAATTTCTGCATGTCATGTTGTGACAGGAGGAGAAGGGTATGGACTGGTTACAGGCCTTTGAGGGGATTTTTCAGCCTCAGGTTTTTTTGTATCTTCTTGTCGGGGTTTTATCAGGCGCGCTGATCGGTACTCTGCCGGGACTGACGGCTACTATGGGCGTTGCCGTTCTTACGCCGATTTCTTTCTGGCTCGAACCCGCGTGCGGGTTTGCCATGCTTATTGGTGTTTATAATTCAGCCATTTGGTCCGGCGGTATTTCCGCGATACTTATCAATACGCCGGGAACGCCCGCTTCCATGGCCTCTACCTTTGACGGTTATGCCTTGAGTCAAAAGGGCCTTGCCTTGCTTGCGCTGAATATTAATACGGTGTTTTCCGTTGTCGGCGGATTGTTCAGTTCCCTCTGCCTGATATTTTTCGCTTTTCCCCTGGCCGAATTTGCCCTGCGCTTCGGTCCGGCCGAGTATGCGGTTGTCGCTTTTTTCGGATTAACCATGATGGTAAGCGTGTCGGGAAGTTCTCCCGTAAAAGGTTTACTGGTAGGTTTTTTGGGTCTCCTTTTTTCAACTGTGGGACTTGATACCATACACGCTTTTAAGCGCTATACCCTGGGGTCGGCTCAACTTCTTGACGGACTGAGTTTTGTACCCGTGATGATTGGTTTATTCGGCGTGGGTGAAATTCTTTATCAGATTTATACAACCGACCATACTTTTGAGCAAAATATCACCGATGTGTCCAGATCTAAAAAGTTTTTTCTGAATTTTAAAGAATTAAAGCGGATTTTTCCATTCAATCTTTTCAGCGCGGTTATTTCGGTTATCATCGGAGCCATACCGGGGGCCGGCGGGGATATCGCTTCCATCATCAGTTGGGGTCAGTCAAAACGTATGTCAAAACACCCTGAAGAATACGGAAAAGGTTCTCTTGAGGGGCTTTCCGTTTCGTGCGTTTCAAACAACGCGGTTATCGGCGGAGCGATGACGACAATGCTGTCTCTCGGTATTCCGGGCGACGCGGTTACGGCTATTCTTATAGGTTCTCTCATGATGTACGGAATGAATCCCGGCCCCCGGATGTTTGTAGAAAACAAGCCTTTTATCCTTACCCTTATAGCCCAGCTCATTGTTGCCAATATCCTTATCCTTATTTTCGGGCTTACCACATCCCGGATATATCCCAGAATTCTTCGCATCAAAAAGCAAACCCTGTGGGTTGTGGTAATCATGTGCTGCATTCTGGGGTCCTACGCCATCAATAACTCCTATGTCGATCTTATCGCAATGGCTGTAGCGGGTATATTCGGTTTTGTGCTGCGCAAAATGCACTTCCCCCAGGGGCCTTTAGTCCTCGGTATGCTCCTGGGAAAACTGCTTGAGGCAAATCTTCGCAGGACCCTGGCGGTTACCATGGGTGATTACAGCATATTTTTTACCAGTATGATATGCATTGTTTTACTTACAATTTCAGCTTTGTCTTTGGCTGTCCCCCCTGTAATACAGCATATTAAAGCAAAAAAGAAAAATGGAGGCATTGCGCCATGAAAAAATTTATCAATGCGCCGGCCGCTTTCGTGGATGAAATGCTGGAAGGAATTCTCGCGGCGCATCCCCGGCAGCTTACATATATTGCGGGTGATCTGCGCTGCATAACCCGCAAAACGCTGAAAGACAAGGTCGCTCTCATGACAGGAGGAGGCAGCGGGCATTTACCCCTGTTTATGGGTTATGTCGGCGAGGGTCTTCTGGACGGCTGCGCCGTGGGAGGAGTGTTTCAGTCCCCCGGTTCCGAACAGATACTTGAAGTTACCAAAGCAATCAATGCCGGAAAAGGCGTTTTGTATATCTACGGAAACTATACCGGCGATATAATAAACTTTGAGATGGCCGCGGAACTGGCCGATATGGAAGGCATAAAGACCTTCCATGTTCTTGGCGCTGATGATGCGGCTTCAGCCCCGAAGGGTGAAGAGTGCAAACGCCGCGGCGTCGCCGGAATTTTTTATGTATTCAAGACAGCCGGCGCGTACGCGGAGGAAGGCGCAAGCCTGGAAGAAGTAAAGCGCGTCGCCGAAAAAGCCTCGGCAAACGTACGGACTATGGGCGTGGCGCTCTCCGCCTGCATTATTCCTGAAGCCGGCAGGGCTTCCTTCAGCATAGGCGAGGATGAAATGGAGCTGGGCATGGGAATCCACGGGGAGCCTGGTATCGCGCGGACCCGCCTGGAACCGGCGGACGCGGTTGCCGCCAAAATGATGGACAAAATCCTCGCGGATATGCCCCTCGCAAAAGGCGATGAAGTATCGGTTCTGGTTAATGGTCTTGGCGCGACACCAAAGGAAGAGCTATACATTATTCATCGGGCGGCGGATAAAATTTTAAAGGAACTGGGGGTAAAAATTTTTCAGGTCTATGTGGGGGAATTTGCAACATCGATGGAGATGGCGGGATTTTCCCTTTCCGTATGCAAACTTGACGAAGAACTCAAGCGGCTGCTTTCGCGGCCGGCATATACGCCGTTTTTTGAACAAACCCAACTGTGAGACCCTCCGGGGAACCCGAACAAGTCTATTGTGTAAAGGATAAATTATGCATGTATCGGAAAAATTAAAACAGAAACTTGCGCAGGGGGAACGCCTCTTCGGTACGCATGTATCGCTGTGTGAAGCGACTCCCGTGGAAATCATGGGCAGCTGCGGTTTTGATTATCTGTGGATCGATATGGAACACACTCCCATAACAAAGAAGGATGTTCAGGACCTGCTGATTGCCGCCCGAGCCTGCAAACCGGAACCCGCGGCCTTTATACGGGTAGCCTGGAACGATCCCGTTCTTGTCAAACCCCTTTTGGATATGGGCCCGGCGGGAATCATCTTCCCCATGATCAATACGGCCGACGACCTGAAAAAAGCCGTGGCCTCCTGCCGGTATCCGCCGGAGGGGATACGGGGATTTTCTCCCCGGGCCGTGGTGCGTTACGGGCTTGACGATGTGCAGGAATATATACGCGAGGCGAGCCGCCGCGTTTGGGTGATCTGCCAAATTGAAACAATTCAGGCGTACAGGAATCTTGACAGCCTTTTGTCCTGCGAGGGAGTGGACGCTTTTATCGTCGGTCCGGCGGACTTTTCCGGGCAGTTTGGTAAACTGGCCAAACTGACGGATCCCGAGGTGGACGCCGCGATAAACGAAATTGTCAGGAAAGTGCAGGCGGCCGGAAAACCCGTGGGCATTTCGGTAGGGGCTTACGATTATGACTCCATGAAACACTGGCTTTCCAAAGGCTTTAATATGATCTCCTGCGGGGGAGACGCCGCCTTCCTGCTCAAAGGCTCCCTGCAGGCGCTGGATAATTTAAAGCGCGCGCTGTCTTGAAGTACGGCAAAATAGCGGAAATTTAAAATTCTGTTGACAGCGCTCTGCTTTCAAGCATATTATGAGCTGATATATCACATTAAGTAATAAAGTTTCTGAACAACTTTATTACTTGCCGAAAGCGTGTCTTTTTACAGAACTTAAATACCAGCGTGGAAAAGGATGCAAAGCATGGCGGACGACAAACTCATTGAGGCAAAAGCTGTTTCAAAAGCCTTTGCCGGGGTGTCGGCTCTGACAGAAGTCGATTTCCAACTGCGCGCGGGCGAAGTGCACGCCTTGATGGGTGAAAACGGCGCGGGGAAGTCCACGCTGTCCAAAATTTTTGCGGGAGTTTTACTCGCGGACGCGGGCGCCGTATATCTGGAAGGCCGGCAGGTTCGATTCCTGAATACGAAGGAAGCGGCCGCGCAGGGCGTAACGATTGTTTCACAGGAATTCAGCCTGATACCGGACTTTCCGGTTGCGGAGAATATATTTTTGGTTGATGAGGCTTATTACAAAAAAGGTTTCATTTCCAACAAGAATGCAATGGTGCGGGAAACATATTCCCTGTTAAAACTATTCGATATGGAAACATATATTGATCCTTATGAGCATGTCAGGCAGCTTTCTGTGGCTCAGATGCAAATTGTAGAAATACTGAAGGCTATCTCAAAAAAAGCGCGGGTGATAATACTGGATGAGCCAACGGCGGCGCTGTCCGCCAATGAAATCAGACTCCTTTTTGATCTTGTCCGCCGGCTGAAAGCGGAAAATGTCGGTTTTATCATTGTATCGCATAAGATCAACGAAATATATGAGGTGTCGGATCGCATCACGGTTTTGCGCGACGGAAGGCTGGTACTGGGCGGCGTTAAAACCACGGAACTTGCGCAGACAGATTTGATAAAAGCCATGGTCGGCAGGGAAGTAAACAATATTTACGGCGTAAAAGCGCAGACAGCACAGAAATTTCACGATAAAAAAGTAATATTTGAGGCCGTTAATATCTGTGACCGCCGTGGATATGTAAACAACATCTGTTTTCAGGTACATGAGGGAGAAATCGTAGGGATTTCCGGCCTGGTTGGGGCAGGGCGCACAGAGCTGGTACGCTGTCTTTTCGGCGCGGATAAATGTTCAAAAGGAGAAGTGATCGTAAACAGCAAACCGATCAAGGCAAACACTATACGAAAAAGCATGAAAAACGGAATGGGTTTTGTGCCGGAAGACAGAAAATTTGACGGCCTGTTCCAGGAATTGAGTGTATCTTTCAATATCGCTATTACCGATTTAATTATACATACCTTTATGTTTGTTAACCGGAAAAGCCAGGATAGAAAATGTATGCAAAAGGCGGAGGAGCTTGGAATCCGGTTGAACAATCCGGAGACGCCGGTGAAAAGTCTCAGCGGCGGAAACCAGCAAAAGGTATTACTGGCGAAGTGGCTGCTGCTGGAACCCAGGGTGCTGATAGTAGACGAGCCCACGCGGGGCGTTGATGTCGGCGCAAAAGCAGAGATATATGCGATATTGCGTCAATTGGCAGCCAGGGGCGTCGCAATCATTATTGTATCATCGGAAATACCGGAAATTCTGGGATTATGTAACCAGATACTTGTTATGCGAGAAGGCAGAATCACCGGCAGACTTGACGCCGCGCAAGCGCAGGAAGAGTTAATCGGTTATTATGCAACCATTGGATAAGGAGGGGATATGGTAACTACAGAAAAACGGGCAGCCCCATTGCAGCGTACATTAAGGGAATACAGAAGCGAACTTGCCATGCTGGGAGTTTTTTTGCTGTTTTTTTTGATTATGAGCTTCATTTCCCCGTATTTCTTTACCCGGCAGAATCTCATGAATGTGATGTCGCAGGTCTCATCGAATGCCATGCTCGCGATTGGCATGACGATTGTTATCATAACCTCGGGCATTGATCTTTCCGTCGGCGGAAATCTCGGGCTTTCAGGAATGATAGGCTGCATGGTACTCATGAATACGCAAAACATTTTTCTGGGTGTAATGGCAATGCTGCTGGTTTCTTCTGTAGTTGGTCTTGTTAACGGATTTTTGATTGGTTACCTGAAAATGCCGGCTTTCATTGCGACTCTGGGTATTATGCAGGTATGCCGCAGCCTCGACTACGTTATATCTAACGCGAATACGGCCTCCAAATTTCCCGAAGCCTACGGTTTTCTGGGAAAAGGAAAAATAGCGGATTCGTTTCCCATCTACATCATTTTCATTATATTTATGTTTTGCGTCTTTATCTGGATATTGTCAAAATGGAAATTCGGCCGCTTCCTCTATGCGATAGGCTCGAATGCGGAAGCGGCCCGTCTTTCAGGAGTCAATGTAAAACTCAATACACTGTTGGCGTATGTATGTTCAGGCCTTTTGTGCGGTTTTGCGGCATGGATGATGACATCGCGCCTGATGGCATGCGACCCGACCTACGGATCAGGCAATGAAATGGACGCGATTGCCGCGGCTGTTATCGGCGGCGTCAGTATGAGCGGCGGTAAAGGAAAACTTGCAGGAACGGCCATCGGCGTTTTGCTGGTAGGCTTCCTCCGCAACGCGCTGAATATTCTGGGGGTTAATCCGTTCTGGCAGGGAAGCGTGATAGGCGCCGTTATCATCGTCGCCGTGCTTGCCGAGAAACTTTCCGCGCTTCAACTTAAAAAATAGCACTGTTAATGTGCTGTTTATATATTAATGCAGTATGGAGGAATAGACATGAAAAAACTATTTATCATTTTGCTTGGGGTTCTTATGGCGGCGCTTATCCTGAGCGGATGCGGCGGCAGTACTAGCGCTGCTTCGAATGCGCAGCAAGCAGTCAAAGTAGCCTATTTGACGCCTTCGCTGGATGTGCCGTTTTGGCGTTA
>JAISQU010000358.1 GCA_031274005.1 Spirochaetales bacterium | reverse complement strand
CCCTGGGCCGCGCCAGGGATTGCAGCGTAAATCCTTTTGGCACAGCCAAAAGATTGAAGCGGAAAGCCCGGTTTTTTGCGAAGCAAAAAAGGCGCACGGAAAAAATTGGTGCACCCCTTCCAGCATCCTTCCTTTACATAATCCTCCCTTAAGTCTATACTTTTAACATGAGCGATGCGGCAAAGATGATAAGCAATGGAGATGGGCGTTTCACCTATGCCGATTACAAGTCCTGGGAACTGGATGTGGGTGAGCGCTACGAGTTAATCGGGGGAAAGGCCTATGCCATGTCGGCCCCGAGTGATTTTCACCAGGCGATCAGCGTGGAGATTAGCCGGCAGATAGCGAACTATCTGCGGGGTAAACCATGCAAGGTCCGTACCGCTCCCTACGATGTGCGGCTCTTCTATGAGGAAGACGAGAGCGACGATACGGTTGTTCAGCCGGATATTTCCGTTATGTGCGATGAGAAAAAGCGGGGAACCGAGGGCTGCCGGGGCGCGCCGGACCTGATTGTGGAGATTCTCTCCCCTTCAAATACCAGCGAAGAATATGTCCGCAAATTCAATCTCTATCTCAAGGCCGGAGTACGGGAATACTGGATTGTGGCGCCTGAATTAAAAACCCTGCAGATTTTTGAATTGCAGGACAGCGCCTATAGAGGGAGGGTCTATGATTCCGCCGCCACAGTTTCCTCAAAGGTTCTGGAAGGGCTTTCGGTAAGCCTGAGCGATGTATTCGCCGGGTGAATAAACAGGTTCCTCATAAAACAAAAATTTTAAGAGATTAGAATTGTTCAGAAACTTTTGATATGAACTGGAAAAAGGACACAACCCTATTTCTAAGCGGACAAGCTATTTTGTTTTTTTCTTATTTAAACCGGACAGCAGTGAATGGCTTGCGTAAATTAATAGAATATGCCAAAATTTAACAACAGGAGATATTTTATGAATGAACTGGAAGAAATAAATGAAAGAATGAAAATTATTAATGAAATCAGGCCATTTGAAGGCATTTATTTACAGCAAATCAATCAGTTTTTTAAAATAGAAACAACATATTCCTCTAATGCTATTGAAGGTAATACCTATACACTGGAAGAAACAAAGGTCGTTCTTGAAGATGGTATAACTGTTGGCGGACATTCATTGCGGGAATTTTATGAAGTTGAAGGCCATGGTAAGGCTTATGATTATATGTTTTCATTAATAAAAAAAAGAGACATAACGGAAAAGGATATAGTATTTTGTCATAATTTATTTAGCAGGAATATACCCGATTTTATTGGTCCCGGAGAATATAGGAATAGTGAAGTAATAATAAGCGGAAGCAGCAAAATATTGCCGCAGGCAAAAGATGTTCCTGCTAAAATGGGAAAATATATAGAATGGCTTAATACAAATCGAAATACACTTCACCCTGTTATTTTTGCCGCCGAAGCACATAGGCAATTAGGTAACATTCACCCATTCACGGATGGTAATGGGAGGATATCAAGACTGGTAATGAATACATTTTTATATCAGGATAAATTATTTCCTGTTTCTATTCCACTATTAAGAAGAGCGGATTATTATAATACTCTGGAAAGAAATAATAGTACAGATTTTGGAAATTTCATTGCGGGACTTGAGCTGCAAACAATAAAAGATTTAATGCGTTTTTTACATTTAGAATTTGGAACATAATAATAGGGAGTTGTTCAGAAACTAAAGTTTCCGAACAACTCCAATGTCAAATTTATCCGCTTTACGCTTTACTGCCCTCCGAAACGCCGCAGGAACGCCTTTGTCCTCTCCTGCTGCGGATTGTCAAGAAGCTCCGCCGCTCCGCCTTCTTCCACAAAACGGCCGCCGTCCATAAACAGCGCCCTGTCGGCTACATCGCGGGCAAAAGCCATTTCGTGAGTCACAATAACCATGGTCATCTTCTCTTCTGCGAGCTTGCGGATGACTTTCAGAATTTCGCCGGTCAGCTCGGGGTCAAGGGCGCTGGTGGGTTCATCGAAAAAAAGGACCTCAGGATCAAGGGCAAGGGCGCGGGCAATGCAAACCCTCTGCTGCTGGCCGCCCGACAGTTCGCAGGGGTAGGAAGCGGCCTTGTCCACAAGCCCCATTTTCTCAAGCAGGCTCATGGCGCGTTCTTTTGCCTGCGCCGGTTTTCTGCGCAGAACCCGTACCTGGGCTTCGGTAATATTACGCAGGACGGAAAAATGGGGAAAAAGGTTAAAGTTCTGAAACACAAGACCCGTTTTCAGGCATGCGGAGCGCAGAATATCCGCGTGGGCATAAACCCCATCCTTTACCATAACGGAATCGGAAATGCGTATGCTGCCCGCTTCGACAAGTTCAAGATGATTGACGCACCGCAGGAGGGTGGACTTTCCCGAACCGGAAGGGCCTATAACAGCCACAACCTCGCCCCGCTGTACGGAAAACGATATGTCTTTCAGGACTGCAAGGCTTCCAAAAGATTTCCGCAGCCCCTCGATTTTTATGACTTCGCTTGTGTCCACGATGGTTTTTCCTTATGAATAATACGAGAGCTTTTTCTCGCAGCGCGTAAGCGCGTACGAGACAGCCCAGTTCATGAAAAAATAGAAAACTCCCGCGACAAAAATCGGCAGAGTGGAAAACTCCCGCGCGGAAGCGTTCTGGGCTGCGTGAAAAAGTTCCGCCACGCCTATGACCTGGGCAAGGGCCGTATCCTTGACAAGGGTGATGATTTCGTTTGCCGCCGCCGGCAGAATGCGCTTGAGAACCTGGGGCAGAATGATGCGGACAAAAGTCTGGCTGCCCGTAAAACCCAGAACCTTCGCCGCCTCGTACTGACCGCGGGGAATGGCCTCTATGCCGCCGCGGTAAATCTCCGCGAAGTACGCCGCGTAATTCAGGACAAAGGCTATAATAACGGCGGTAAACCTGTCCCAGGACAGAAGAAACCGGAGGCTGTTCCAGAAACCCTCAGATTCGATGAAGCCCGAAAAGCTCTCGAACAGAAGCCTGAAAAAATATTTCGGCGCGAAGTAAATAAAAATAAGCTGGAGAATGAGCGGCGTCCCGCGCATAACAAGAAGATACAGGGTTACGAGTTTACGCAGCGCCCAATTTTTTGACATGCGGCCGAAAGCCGCCGGCAGGGCGAGGGGCAGGGCAAAGAGCAGGGTAAGAAAAAATACCTCGAGGGATACCGTCATCCCCTCGAACATAATCCCGAGCATCTTTGCCATGGAAAACTTACTTGCCGATGATGGAAATATCCGCGCCCAGCCACTTGGTTGAAATTTTCGCTGCGGTTCCGTCCGCGGCCATGGCCTCAAGAACTTCCTGCACCTTGTTTCGCAGAGCGATATCCGCCTTGCGGAAACCTATGCCGTATTCCTCCGGCGCGAGAGACTCTTCAAGAATCAGAAAGTTCTTCCCTGAACGTTTTATCGCGTCGTTGGCAACGATCAAGTCCATAATGACGGCGTCGATTCCGCTCACCTCCAGGTCCATGAGGGCCGTCAGGTTTTCTTTATACTCGACCACATCTTTCAGGCTCGCCTTGAACTCCACCGCGCTGTCAAGGGCTTCCGCGGCGGAAGAACCCGCCTGAATCCCCGCGATTTTTCCCGAGAGGCTGTCGAGCGTTTTGTACCCTGAGTTTGCCCGCACAACCACGACCTGCGCGTTTTTCAGGTAAGGCTTGGAAAAAGTAAGCGCCTTGGCCCGTTCCGGCGTAATGGTAAAGCCGTTCCAGATACAGTCAATCTCACCTGTGTTCAGTTCCTGTTCCTTGGCGTTCCAGTCAATGGGCTGCAAAACAAGTTCCACTCCTACACGCCTGGCAACTTCTTTGGCAAGGTCCACATCGTAGCCGACAATTTCGTTATTCTCGTCGCGAAAACCCATGGGGGGAAAAGAGTCATCCAGACCCAGAACGAACTTCTTCTTTTCAATGATTTTGTTGAGGGAATCATCTCCGCCGGCCGCTTCTTTACCCCCGGCCGCGTACACAACGCCCGCCGCAGCCAGCAGGCAGCAC
The DNA here is from genome assembly GCA_031274005.1 of Spirochaetales bacterium. Taxonomy (GTDB): domain Bacteria; phylum Spirochaetota; class Spirochaetia; order DTKZ01; family DTKZ01; genus JAISAF01. The sequence goes on along the minus strand of JAISQU010000358.1, from coordinate 3,636 downwards.
AGGAAAACCACCATCTTTTTCATGCATATCCTCCTCTAAACGATTTCATGGTATCCTGCATGTTTTTCAGAAAAAAGTAAACCAGTCGTAGAGTTAGAATTTCGATGGGGCGACAGGCCTTTACCTCCCCTAGCTATCCAGGTATACTACGATACGGAAAAAATGAAACAAGGCGGAACAATTTGAAAAAAAGGCATTTTCCTCTGGCGGCGCAGATTTTGATTCTGTGTCTTGGTCTTGTACTGGTTATCTCGGCGGCCATAACGGCTATTTTCATGAGCAACATTAACCGCATGACGGAAGAGAATGTCAAAAGTACGGCGGCGGTTACCATGCAGTACCTCGACGCCAGTGTAGTCCGGGCCATTACGCCCTTTAAGGATATGGTTATCAATGCGGCGGCAATCGTCAACTCCACAGACGATCATGAAGTCATACAGGCCATGATGGCCCGGATTGGCGATTTCGTACAGGACGCTTCCGCTCTTTATTATGGGACCGTAACATCCATGTACGCTCCGGGGGGGTATTACATTGACGCCTCCGACTGGGTGCCCGACCCGGACTGGGACCCGCCGGATCGTCCCTGGTTCAAGGCGGCCATGGCGAACCCGGGAAATACCGTATTGGTGGACCCCTATATTGACGCCGACACCCAGGGGACGGTCATAACCGTTGCCCGTACCGCGGAAAACCTCAGGGGACAGACCACCGGGGTTATGGCGGTGGATGTATCCCTCGGCGTTATTGCGGAAATTGTAACCTCGAAAAAAATCACCCCCGACGGCAGTACGACGCTTATCGACTCAAGCGGGGTATATATTGTGCATGAAGACCCGCAGTATGTCCTTGAAAAAAACATCTTTGATGATATAAAAAACCTTAACAGGAACGAAGTGTTCTCAAAGGATGTAACCGTATCCTTTAACGGCAATGAATATGTCTGTTCCGCTCCGGTGGAGGGAACCGAATGGTTTTTGGTATCTTCAGGATCACTTGCGGTTCTCCGCGCCGAGGGCATGCGGCTTTTGCGGACCGTCATCATTGTGGTATTGGCTTTGGCCCTGGCCGCCGCGGCGGCCGCTGTTTTTTCAAGTTACCGCCTTACCGTTCCTTTCAGGCAGCTTGTAACTTCGTTTAATACCATTTCCGGCGGGGATCTTACCGCTTCGCCGCCGGATTATTCTTCCCGGGAAGCGTCGGCCCTTTCCGGGGGATTCAACAGTTTTGCCGAAGGGATCAGCGCGCTGGTACGGAAAATCAAGGACTCCGCCTTGAGTCTCGGCAAAGTTGCCGATGATCTTGCGGATTCCGTGGGCAAAACCAGGAATACCATCGCCGTTGTGGCCGAGGCGGCGGATCTGATACGCGTCAACGTTGACAAAGAGAACCTGTCAATTATGCAGACCGAAACGGCGGTTACCGGCGTAATGAGCGGCATTGAAAACCTGAACGAAAAGATAAGGGATCAGGTACACCAAATTTCCGGCGCCTCTTCCGCGGTCGAGGAAATGGTGGCAAACATACGGTCAATAGAAAACAGTACCGTCCAGGCCAATGAGTGCATCACGGAACTGGTAAAATCTTCCCATGAACAAAAAAAACGCCTTTCGGAAACAGCGCAGGCCGCCAGGACGGTGGAAAAAGAATCCTTGGCCCTGGCCGAAATGAATCAGGTCATTTCTAATGTAGCCACCCAGACCAACCTCCTTTCGATGAACGCCGCCATAGAGGCGGCTCACGCGGGCGAGGCCGGCAGGGGGTTCGCCGTTGTCGCCCAGGAGATCCGCAAACTTGCCGAGACCACAGCCCGGCAATCGCGGGGTTCCGGCGAAGCCCTGGGTTCAATACAGCAGCACATTAAGCGGATCGCCGAAAGCGCCGTTCATGTGGAGGAGATCTTTGACGGTATGATAGACATGATTTCCCGTGTTGAAGAGATAATTATCAACCTGAAAAACGCCACCGAAGAACAGAGCGCCGGTTCCCGGCAGCTTCTTTCGTCAATTGAGGCCATCAATGCCATTACGGGGAATATTGAAAACGGTTCCGCCGCCATGAAGACGGGCGCAGCCGAAGCGGTGGCCGCATGCAGGAGCCTTTCCGAACTGAGCCGCGATGTTGACGAGAAGGTAAGCAAATGCAATACCGGAGCCAGGTCCATGTCGAGTAATTCCGAATCCATGGTAATGGTGGCGGAAAACATCAAGTACGGGGTGGAAGAACTGGAAAAGTCGATAAATCCCTTCAAGATCCGCGCCGCCCGCGAGTCTTAGAGCCGCTAATTTCTTGGAAAAAATTTATAATGCGGCGCCCTGACTATAGGAAACCTCCAAGTCCAAAAGGCGTTTCTTCATCTCCAGGCCGCCGGCATATCCCACCAGCGTTCCGTTTGAGCCGACTACCCGGTGGCAGGGGATAATAATGGGAATGGGATTTCTATTGTTTGCCATACCCACGGCCCGGCATGCGGACGGGTTACCCACCCCGGCGGCAATCTGCTTGTAGCTGCGGGTTTGCCCATAAGGGATTGTGCAAAGCGCCTGCCAAACCGACTTCTGAAACACGGTTCCGGCCGGCAGCAGCGGCAGCTCAAATCGCTTTCTTTTTCCGGCGGCATATTCTTCTATCTGTTTTGCGGCGAGGTCCGTCAGCCTGTTTTTTGCCTTGTCTCCGTGCGGACAGGGCATACCTTCAAAACGGACTGCCGTAATGGCCGCCTCTGCGGCAGTGATGACAAAGCGGCCCAGGCTATTCTCATAGGGATACCAGAACAAGGGCGCCGCATGCGCGGCAATCGCCGGGCTCTTGCGGTACTCTGCCGGGGTCATTTGTGTGTGCTTTCGGAAAAAACCATAAAAAGCCGATACGCTCTCAAAGCCTAAAAACAGCGCAATCTCTACAATAGGCTCGTCACTTTGCAGGAGCATATCCTTTGCCGCTTGTATGCGCAGCCGGCTGCTATACCCGCCGGGTGTAAGGCCATAGTGCTCCTTGAAAATTTCCGCCATACGGTGCGGTGATACGCCGATTTTGGCGAGTTCTTCCGCCAGGAGAATTTTGTTGTTGTAATAACTGTCGATGGCAGCCTTCATGTGTTCCGCCATATCCCGAATCGGTTGATACTCAATTAAATCAGGCCGGCAGCGTTTACAGGGCCGGTATCCGGCGTCTGTGGCTGCCCCCGCCGTATCAAAATACTCCACATTGGTTTCAAGCGGCGCCCTGGATTTGCAGGACGGGCGGCAGAAAACCCCGGTAGATTTAACAGCATAATAAAACCGGCCGTCATACCCGCTGTCATTTTGAAGAATGGCCTTCCATTTCACTTCCCTGTCTATCATTTTTTCTTCGCCCCTTTACTGCATCTCCTGCTGTGTTTATTGTTTATTGTAACAGAAAGAAAAAATTGATTCTTTCTGTTTTTGTACATTTAACTCCAATTCGGATTTTGGGCGCATCCCCGCCTGCGGCGGCCCTGCGGGATTTCCGCTCCTATTTATAGTATCCTGTTGCGCTTAGAGCCTGTTCAAAATCTCCTTAATAATTCGGAATTTGGGCGCATTTGCGGCGTAAAACGCCGCAAACCGGGCTTTTCGCTCCAATCTTTTGGCTGCGCCAAAAGGATTTCCGCTT
>JAISQU010000188.1 GCA_031274005.1 Spirochaetales bacterium | reverse complement strand
CAACCTGCCTTTAGGCAGGTTGTACGCCGGCTTTTCGCTCCAATCTTTTGGCAGACCAAAAGGATTTCCGCTTCAATCCCTTGCGCGCCCGGGGGGAGGCAAGATATTAAACAGGCTCTTACCGGAGGGTCAGGCCTAGGGTTACAAAGGGCGCGACCTTCCTTCCAAAATATCCGCCCGGCTCCACCTCGGAGAGCTCCGACCAGAGGTCAATCAGAGCGAGTATCCCCGCGTCGGCCGTAATTTTCAGATGGCGGGAGACAAGACAGCTTAAAGAAAGAAAAGCCTTTCCGCTGAAATGAGTCTTTTGAAATGCGCCGTCGGCGTCGAAAAGCTCCTGCGCGTCCCCGTTCATATACGCCCAGCCCATTCCCAGAAGCATAACCGAAGCGAGTTGAAACCTTCCGAAGTACAGGTTCGTCAGTTCCGCCCCGGCAAGGATGTTGAAGGGAACAACGCCGGAAAGCCTCAGATCGGTATGCGCGCGGGCGAAGGGGAACTCGATTTCCAGGACAGGCCGGCTATAAAAAAAACCCCGCGACAGAACAAGTTTGAGGCCGGCAAGGGGAATATAGCTCTGCGAGAAGTTGCTCTTCAAAAAGCTGCCTCCGTAGGCTGTGGCTTCAACGCCCGCACGGGCGGCGGCGCGCAGCTCATCGCCCAGAAGGGGATTCACGCCAAAGGATATGAGGCGGGCCACGGCAAATTTTTCCCGCACTTCGTTGACGAGTAAAAGGCCGATCTCCTCTGTACCGCGTACAAGGGTGTATAAATCACCGGCGCTCACACCGGCCCCGGGATCTATCGCGAAAAGAACCTCATCGTCCATAATATGGGAGACGATGTTGTACAGCGCCGGATCGATGGGTTTTTCTTTTTTTTCTTCCGCGGGAAGTTCTTCCGCCTGCGCGGGAGCCTCCTCAGGGGAAACTTCCTGCGCGGGAGCCTCCTCCTGAAGAACTTCCGGGGCCGGGGTATCCTCCACAGGAATCTCTTCCGCTGGCAGCGGCATACAAACGAGAAAAATTATTCCCGCAAAACAACAAAGCCTTTCCCTCATTGTTCTTACTATATACTATTTCCCGCTTGTTGTCCGGCCCCCGCCTCGTGTAAAGTAGAGGGATGCGAAACACCTGTGTAACCATTCATATATCGAATTTCCTGCATAATCTTGGGGAGATCCGCCGCATTGTAGGGCCGCGGGTCAAAATATCGGCGGCGCTCAAGGCCAACGCCTACGGTCACGGGGCGCTGGTCATGGCAAGGGCTGCGGAAAAAGGCGGCGCAGATTTTCTGGGCGTGGCGAGTCCTGCGGAGGGAGCGGAACTGCGCGGGGGGGGCATACGCCTGCCCATACTGCTCTACGGTCTGGCCCTGCCCGAAGAGGCGAAAATTGTGACGGAAAACGATATTTCCGCGTCGGTCGCGGATGAGGAAGGCCTCGCCGTTTTTGAACAAGCCGCGGCCGCATGCGGTAAAAAAGCGCGCCTGCATCTGAAGATCGACACGGGCATGGGGCGCATAGGCTGCACGCCGCAGGATGCTCCCGGCCTGGCGCGGCGCATCGCTTTCTCATCCCATCTTGTTCTTGAAGGAGTGTTTACGCACTTCCCTTCTTCCGACGAAAGTTCTCCCGTATTTACAGAAAACCAAATAGGGGTTTTTTCCGCCGCGGTGGACGCGATACGCAAAAACGGAGCGGACCCGGAGATCGTCCACGCTTCGAATTCCGGCGGCATTCTTCAATACCCCGCCGCGAGGTTTTCCATGGTGCGGCCCGGCATCATTCTTTACGGTTATTACCCGTCGCAGGATGTCCCGCGGCCCTTTACCGCAAAGCCCGTCATGGAATTGAAAGCCCCCGTGCTGTTCGTAAAAAAAATCGCGGCGGGGACTACTGTTTCCTACGGCCGCGGCTGGACGGCTCCGCGGGAAACCTGTATAGCCACACTGGGCGCCGGTTATGCCGACGGTTACCCGCGCCTTCTGTCAAACAAGGGCCGGGTTCTTATAAACGGAACATGCTATCCCGTTGTGGGCCGCGTTACCATGGATCAGACGATGGTCGATCTGGGGCCGCAAAGCCATGTACGGCGCGGCGACCAGGCTGTCCTTTTCGGACCGGACCCATCGGGGCCGGACGCATGGGAAATCGCGGACATTGCCGGAACCATACCCTATGAAATTACCTGCGGCATACCCCTGCGGGTCAGGCGCTCTATTCGCGAAGCGGACTTTTGCGCGGAATGAAGAGCATGAATTTTGCACGGAAAAAATAATTGCAGCCAGTGCTGAGGCAGGGCATCGGCGTTTACTTTTTTCAGTCATCTATGGCGCATTTTTTGCGGCGAAGCCGCAAAAAACCGGGCCAGGAAACCGCACGCCGTGTGCCTGCAAAATAAAGCAACACGGCCCGGCGTATACGAAAACCCCTGCCGTTATATTCCGGCAGCCTGCCTTTAGGCAGGCTGTACGCCGGCTTTTCGGGGGTTCCGCCGCTCTGGGCCATTGGCCTTTGTATACAGCAGAAACTTTTTTAGGGCCTCGTTCTGACACGACCACGGAATAGAAAAATGCCGCATTTTTCTATTCGGCCTTTTGACCTTCATAAACTACAATAGCTTTATAGGGCCTCGGTTCTGGCGCAATCACGGAACAAACAAAAGATGCTTTTGTTTGTTCCGCTTTTAGTATCACACGCTGTCGCGTACGTTTATCGGGGCGTGCTTTGACGCCTTGTTATTACAAACACGCTCACGCGTGCGTTTACCTGGGAGCCTGTTGCATTTAAGGCCAAGCCATTGCCGTCATGGCCCCGCGTGGTTCAAGACGGTGCAATTTTGTGGAGCAAAATTGCGGGCGTAATGCGTTTTCGGGCCTTCCCGAAAACGCAGAGCCGTCTTCGGCTCATATTCGTTAGAGCCTGTTTAATATCTTGCTCCCCCCCCCAGGCTGTCCGAAAAACTAGAAAAGCATAGCTCTTTTTCGTATATTTATGCAGTTGAACGCGAAATTCTCGTCATATTCTGCATAAAAATTCTATTAACTGGTATTTTTATGCGTCCTCTACGAGTTTTCGGACAGTCTGCCCAGGCTGTCCGGGTAAACGACTATGCCCTGGCGCTGGGGTGCGACTTCCCGCTCTCGCAGGGGACGCCATCACGGAAATGCGCGGATGGGACATAACCACCACGGCAATCGCTTCGCGATTGCATTATTTTAAGGAGCGCGGGTGGACAAGCCAAAAGTGTTCTGGTGGCTTTCACAGCACATTTCCGGTCGGGACTTTCTTCCCCAAACAAAGTTTGGGGAAGAAAGTCCCGTGTTGCGCCACGTAAAAAACTGACCAAGAGCGAGCCGGTGAGCCATGTTAAAAACTAACCATGGCGATTGCCTCCGCGACGCGGAAGTATTACCGGTACATCATGAGCCATTTTC
>JAISQU010000338.1 GCA_031274005.1 Spirochaetales bacterium | reverse complement strand
CTTATAATATCAATGTACGCCTTGCCGCCAACATCATACACATACGAACCCTTCGCGCGGTCAATAACAATGGGAGGAAGTTCCTCATAGTCCTTCATCTGGGAACAGGGATGCCAAATATACTTTAAATCTTTTTGAACGTAATCCACCGCCGCCTTCCTTAAATAAAGAAGTAAAAAGGGTAAATTCTCAAAAACACACCTAAGCGTAATTAAGGTACATAACCCCGCAAACTCTAAACAATACGGCAAAGAATTTCTACCCGGCCGACATGCGGTTCGCCCATGCGAACCGCATGTCGGCGGGCTCTTCCAAAACTTAAATAAGCCTGTTATACTGGTCTTTCGGGACTATATCTTGTATATATTGGAGACAGATATGGCGGAGAATATTTCACAGGCGGCGAGCTCCGATTTTATCCGGGAGTTCATTAACGAGGATATAAAAAACGGCAAGGTGAGCGGAAAAATAACTACCCGCTTTCCGCCGGAGCCGAACGGCTATTTGCACATCGGCCACGCAAAGGCTATTTGCATAGACTTTGGCATAGCGCGGGACTATGGCGGCGTCTGTAATCTGCGTATGGACGACACAAATCCGTCCAAAGAAGATGTGGAATACATAGACGCTATTCAGGAGGATATCCGCTGGCTGGGTTTTACTTGGGACAATATGTTTTACGCTTCGGACTATTTTGAACAGCTTTACCAGTGGGCGGAGTTTTTGATTCAGAAGGGTCTGGCCTATGTGGATGATTCCAGCGCGGAGGAAATCAGCAGGATGCGGGGGGCGCCTTCGGAGCCGGGTAAACTGAGTCCCTGGCGCACTCGCGCGCCGGAGGAAAATCTGGACCTTTTCCGCCGCATGAGGGCGGGCGGGTTTCCTGACGGCAGCAAGGTTCTTCGCGCGAAAATTGATATGAGTTCTCCCAATCTGAATATGCGAGACCCTGTTATGTACCGCATACGGCGCGAGACCCATCACCGCACGGGCGACGCCTGGTGCATCTACCCCATGTACGACTACGCCCATGGTCAGAGCGACGCCATTGAGGGTATTACTCATTCTCTGTGTTCCCTTGAGTTTGAAAATCACCGGCCTCTGTACGACTGGTTCACGGCCGCTCTGGAACTGAAACACAGGCCGCGGCAAATTGAGTTTGCGCGCCTGAACCTTACGTATACGATGATGTCAAAGCGGCGGCTTCTGGAACTGGTGCAAAAGAACATTGTCGACGGCTGGGACGACCCGCGCATGCCGACGATTTCGGGTCTGCGCCGCCGCGGTTACACGCCCGAAGCGATCAGGGCCTTTGCTGAGCGTATAGGCGTGGCAAAGGTCAATAGTATGATTGATCTTGCGTTTCTTGAGTTCTGCCTGCGCGAGGATTTAAACAAGCGCGCGAGGCGGGTTATGGCTGTGCTTGATCCGCTCAGGCTGACGATTACCAATTACCCGGATGCCCAGGTTGAGGAGTTCGACGCGGATAACAACCCGGAGGATCCCGCAGCCGGTACGAGGAAAATACCTTTCAGCAAAACTCTTTACATTGAGCGCGAGGATTTTGCGGAAGTCCCGCCCAAGGGTTTTTTCCGTCTGTCGCCGGGAAAGGAAATCCGCCTCAAGCACGCCTACTATATAACCTGCAGCGGCCTTACCAAAAACGCCGCGGGCGAGATAACTGAAATCCTGTGTACCTACGATCCCGAATCCCGCGGCGGCGCGACGCCGGACGGACGCAAGGTAAAAGGCACGTCGCACTGGGTATCGGCCGCTCACGCTGCGGAGGCGGAAGTCCGGCTGTACGACAACATTTTTACCCTTGCAGACCCCTCTGATGTGCCCGAGGGCAAAAACTGGGAAGATTTTATCAATCCCGGTTCGCTGAAAATTCTTTCAGGCTGCAAGGTCGAGCCGGGTTTGAAAGACGCAAAACCCGGCGAGACTTTTCAGTTTTTGCGGCAGGGGTATTTCTGCGCGGATTCAAAGTTTGCGGGGCAGGGGCGGCTGGTTTTTAACCGTACCGTAACGCTTAAGGATACATGGGCAAGACTGCAAAACAAAACTACCAGCGGCAGGTAATAAGACAATGAATAAGATGCCGGTTATCAGTACAGACCTCGAACTTAACGGAATCATCAAAAGGATTGCCGCGAAGTTTTACGGTCAGTTTGAACCTGTTTTTATCGATACTGTGGAAATGGCGCTGGAATACTTTAAGTATGAACTGCCTGAACTCAGTATTATAAACATTTCCGACTTTCAGATTGACTCCTGCACAATCATCAATCAAACAAAGGCGGATCCCTGGCTGCACTTTGGCGGAATAATAGGCGTTCATCTGAGCCGGGACTCGCAGAAAGCCGAAGAGCTTATGCGTAATTCAAACATCATCAGCCTGATTCCCCGCGCGGAAATGATTTGGGGTTTCTTCCGGGTTATGAAAATCATTTTTCAGAATCATCATTTTTTGTTTCACCGCGATGTTCAGCAGAATCTTCTGAAAAGTATTTCGGGAACTTTTGTCATGGATAATGACCCCTTTGTTATCCGCACCCATATCAATCTGATTACGAACTACCTGTACAACAGCGGGCACATCAACCAGGACAGGCGGGACAGGCTGCTCGTGGCGCTTTTTGAACTGCTTATGAACGCGGTGGAACATGGCAACTGCCGGATTGGTTACGATGAGAAAACAAAGTGGCTCAACGCCGGAAAGGACGGCCTGGACCTGATCCGCGAAAAACTCAAAGACCCCGGGGTCGCGGCAAAAAAAGTTCATTTTGGGTACCTTATTACAACAGAAAAATCTTCGTTTTCGATCAGGGACGAGGGGCCCGGTTTTGACTGGCGCGCCCGGATGGAAAACAAAAACCTTAACCTGGAAATGCACGGCCACGGCATTAAAATGGCCGGCTACTATGGCGAGAACCTCCGCTACAATGACGCGGGTAATGAGGTGTCCTTCGACATGATGCATATCGCCGGAGATACCGAAAAAGCTCCGGGGCTTTTTTCAAATCATGAGAAAATTACCTTTGGTCCGGGGGATGTTGTGATCACCGAGGGTGAAGAATCGAATTACCTGTATTATATCGCGGCGGGGGAGTTTGACATTCTGGCGAAGGGCAAGAAGGTTTCGACTCTGGGTCCGGAAGATATTTTTATAGGTGAGATGTCCTTTCTTCTTGCCGACAGGCGGTCCGCGACGGTTATGTCCCGCGGCGCGTCGACTCTGTTCAAAATATCGAAAAACGAGTTTATGAGCGTCATACGGGAAAAACCTCATTACGGTATTCTTCTTGCCCGGCTTATCGCCCAGCGGCTTGTCAAACTCAACGCCGTCATTTCCAGCTCGCAGCGAAAAAATATGTAGGCATGGGGATTCTATGAAATATCTGCATTACCAGGTCAGGACTGAACAGCATGAGTCGATTATCGTCAAACTGAACGACGCCACGAATTTTGCTCAGGCTCGTGTACTTCTTCTTGATACGGGTAATTATTATAAATACCGTCTGGGTAAAGCCTGCGAGTTCAAACAGCAGCTCGGCGGCGCTCCCACAGTCATTCTTGACCCGCCCTATAAAAGCGACTGGCACGTCATTATCGAACTGAGAACCTCAGGAGAGATCAAGGCTTTTGTGGAAGTACGGCGCAAGGGGCCGTAAAAACCATGCCCGCCTTCGCCCGGCCCTCTATTCTGGTTGTCGACGATGACCCGATTCTTATGGAATATCTTAGGATACTTTTGCAGGGGCACGGCTACGACCGCCTGAGGCTGTGCAGCGATGACAGGAATGTGATGAGTCTTCTTGCCGGGGAAAAATTCGATCTGGTTCTGCTTGATCTGCACCTGCCTCATGTTTCAGGGCGGAGCCTTCTCCAGAATATCCACGAAAAATATCCCGACATTCCGGTCGTCATCATTACCGTTGAGGACACGGTTGACGTGGCCGTGGAATGCATGAAGGCGGGAGCTTTTGATTTTCTGCTCAAGCCTGTTTCCGAAAGCCGCCTTCTGCCAACCATACGGCATGCGGCAACAATACGGGAACTGCAGAGCAGGGTAAATCAGCTTGAACAGACCCCCAACTGGGAACTGAATCACCCCGAGGCGTTTCAGGAAATCATCACGGTAAGCGATGTCATGCGTTCCATCTTCGCGTACATCGAAGCGATACGGGCAAGCTCAAAAGCGGTTCTGGTAACCGGAGAAAGCGGCACAGGCAAGGAACTTATCGCGAGGATAATCCACAAAATATCGGGGCGGCGGGGCCGTTTTGTGCCCGTCAATGTGAGCGGTCTGGATGATACGCTTTTTTCCGACACCCTCTTCGGGCATGTGAAGGGCGCTTTCTCCGGCGCGGACAGTGTGCGCAAGGGTTTTATCGAACAGGCCGCGGAGGGTACGCTCTTTCTTGATGAGATAGGCGACCTGGAACCTGTATCACAGATAAAACTTCTGCGCCTTCTTCAAGAGGGGGAGTTCTACCCCCTGGGAACCGACACCCCCGGCCGCTGCCGCGCGCGCATCATCGCGGCGACAAACGCGGACCTTAAGGCCAGGCAGTTGGACAAGAGCTTCCGCCCTGATTTGTACTACCGCCTTATGGCGCACCACATAGAGCTGCCGTCCCTGCGCGACAGGCCGGAAGACCTCGCGCCGCTTATCCGGCATTTTGTTACGGAAGCGGCCGGACAGCTTTCAAAACAGCCGCCCAAAGTTCCCAAAGACCTTGTTTCCCTTTTGTCATCCTATCGCTTTCCGGGAAATATCCGGGAGCTCAGTTCCCTGCTTTATGACGCTGTGAGCCGCAACGATTCCGGGCGTCTTGATATAGTCTTCTTTCGGGAGTATATAGACAAACACGGCGGCGGCGCGGAAGTTCAGGAAGGCCGTTTTTCGGCGCTGTCCCTGTTCCGCACAGACAAACTGCCCACCCTGCGGGAGGCCGAAGATGTGCTTATACGCGAAGCCCTGAAAATAAGCGGAGGCAATCAAAGCGCCGCCGCCCGGCTTATCGGCGTATCCCAGTCTACGCTGAGCCGCCGCCAGAAGGAGATGGAGACCCGCGCCGAAACGTAATTGCGGCTTACCCTTTCTGCGCTATCTATTCAATTTGCATAGATAATGTTTTTTGCATATGCAATTATGCATTTTGCATGGAATCGCGCCGCGAAGACTTTTTCGCCCGGCGGGCGCTATCGACGCCAGGATACCCCTTCCGGGGGCGGAGGAGTTAACTCCTTTCCCTGTAATGTTTTAGCTTTTTCATTTTTGAATGTATTTTACCGCCAGGGGGGATAGACAAATTGGCACACTCTTTGCTATATATAGTACAGTTAAAAAAGTGGATTATAAAAAGTCCTGTTCTTCCTTACCCAAAACGTATTCCATGTAAAAAAGTAAAAGCCGGAAGGCAGGGCGCAAGCCCTGCCTTCCGGCTTTATAAGCCCGCCTCAGCCATTCCAAATTTAAACTCATGGTAAACTAAACACAAAGACCGGGGCGATAAAAAAAGCTCTCTCTAGCGGCGGACCGAAGCCGTTCGCTTTTTTTATCGCCCCGGCCATATCCCTAGCACCATGCGACTAAATATGGTATTGCTGTCTGGAAGCGTTTTTTATGGGTAAAAGCATTCAAATTGCTGACAATTTGAATGCTTTTGGGGATTGCAGGACAAATTTTTTCAAATTT
>JAISQU010000306.1 GCA_031274005.1 Spirochaetales bacterium | reverse complement strand
CATTATGTTGTTTAGCCGGAAGAGTGCTGGTGGCTTTGACCGCAATTTCCGGGGGCGATTCCCCCCGCCAATGCGGGGGGAATCGCCTGCTTCCCATTTTCCTTTTTTTGTGACATACTGCTTTCGTAATTTTTTTAGAAGAGGAGTATGCATGACGGATTCCACTAATCCGTATCAGGGCCCGCAAACCAGTGTCGGCGCGATACGGCCCGCGCTTTCCACGGGGACACTAACAGAGGTCATGGTTTTCTATCTCAGGGACGCCTCACCCTGGATGCGTTTTTTGGGAATTATAGGATATATCTCATGCGGTTTTATGGTTTTGGGCGGAATCTTCATGGCTTTTCTGCCCGCCGTGTTTTTGGGGCTGCATGAGGTCAGTGAAGCGGGCATTGCCGTGACTGCCGGCATGGGAGCTTTCGGGGGAGCGTTCTATATCATTATCGCGGTAGCTATGTTTTTCCCCGCGCGGTGGCTTTACAAAACCGGCGTGAAGATACGCGGCTATGTGCGCACAGGGGCGGATTCCGATCTGGAAGAAGCTTTTCGCAGCAACAGGGCTTTCTGGAAGTTTATGGGAATTATGACTATTATTTCCCTTGCTGGTATCCCTGTGCTGATTATTGTCGGTGTTCTCGCGGTGGTGGGAACGACTTTCATGTGAAAAGCATAGATTCGTCTTTGAGTGTACAGACGCCGGAGGGCATAGAGTTTGTTCTGTATCCCGCGGGATTTTTGGTCCGCGCCTGCGCTTATGCCATTGATACCGCCGTGGAGTGGCTGATTTTTGGCGTTCTTCTGGTATTCTGGATATATACACGGGGCATAGTCGGCGCGTGGATTTCCCTGCTTGTTGTTTTTGCCGTAAACTGGTTTTATCATGTGGTATGCGAACTTGCTTTTCACGGGCAGAGCGCGGGTAAGCGTCTTATGGGAATCCGCGTTGTGCGCGGCGATGGTTCGCCTGTGACTCCGGGGGCCTCTTTTATCAGAAACCTTCTGCGCTTTGCCGATACTTTTATGTTCCTCAATCTTATTGCTCTTTTGTGTATCTCATTCAGCAGGGGGTTTCGCCGCATAGGCGACTGGGCGGGCGATACCCTGGTTGTGTATACAGAGGGGCGCGGGGTTTTCCGCCTTTCTTCGATAATGACCCGGATAGCGCAGGTCGAAGTTGTGGACCCGCCTCGGCCTCTTTCCTGGGAAGAAAGGCAGGCTATACTGATGTTCGCGCGGCGTTACCCTCTTTTGGGGCCCGCGCGGGCGGATGAAATCGCGGGGGATTATGTGAGCGCGCTCAAAGGCGGACAGTCCGCAGCGGAGGGGCCTTCGGGGAATACCGGCGCCTCCGCGTATCTTCTGGGCATTGCCCGTAAACTGAGCGGAGAGGCCCCGTGACGCAGCGGAATTTTCTTGCGCGCCGGCAGGAGTTCTGGAACAGCCTTGAACAGGTGATTCGCGGCGGCAAAAAAGAACTGAAAAAAAACGCCGCGTGGTTTCCCCGCGCTTTTCGTGAGCTGACGCAGGACCTGAACACCGCGCGATACCATGCTTTTGACCCTGTTATTATAGAAAGACTGAATAACCTTGTCCTTGCGGGAAACCAGATTCTCTACGGCGGGCGCGGCTGGTCTTTGCGCGGCGCGGCGGATTTTCTTCTTAAAGTATTTCCCCGCGCCGTGCGGGCGCAGTGGAAGGGGCTTGCGGCGGTTCATCTGGTTTTTTATGGTTTGGCTTTTTTCATTGCCTGTGTGTGCGTTCTGCATCCTGAGGCCGCCTATACCATTCTTCCCAAAGGACAGGCCGAAAGCCTCCGGAGCATGTATAACCCGGAGTCGGACCATTATCTTGTTCCCCGCGAAGTCAGTTCAGACGCGGATATGTTTGGTTTTTATGTTTATAACAATATTTCCGTGGCCTTCCGCACCTTCGCGGGCGGTGTTTTTCTGGGCTTTGGGAGTCTGTTTTTTCTTTGCCTCAACGCGGTGTTTTTTGGCGCCGCGGCCGCTCATCTTGTCAACCTGGGCTTCGCGGAGACGTTTTTTTCGTTTATCATTGGGCACAGCAGTTTTGAGCTTACCGCCATTCTCATGAGCGCCCAGGCGGGGTTTCTTCTGGGCTACAGGCTTTTTGTTACAAAGGGGCTTTCCCGGCAGGATTCCCTGCGCGGGGCGGCAAAAACAGCCCTGCCCATTATCGCAGGAAGCGCCCTTATGCTGTTTCTGGCCGCGGTCATAGAAGCGTTCTGGTCCTCACGCCATGAGTATGGGGCCGCGGTTCATTTCGCGGCGGGCGCGGCGTTCTGGACATTGCTTGCGGGGTATTTTCTTTTTTGCGGGAGGCAGAAAAAACCGTGAAGCCTTTCGCCGCGGCCTCGCCGGAGAGCGCCCTTGTCCCGCGCCGCAGAAACGGATGGGAAGCCGCTGATTCGGGTGTGCTTCTGTGGCGGCAAAACTTTCGTCCGCTTCTGGTTTTTTCCGGACTGCCCCTGTGCGCCCTTGCCCTCGCCCTGTGGTTCGCGGATGTTTCGCCGCCCCTGTGTTTTCTCATTGTCTGGTGGCTGAAACCCCTGTGGGATCGCCTTGCTCTTCATGTTGTGTCCGTACGGTTTTTTGAGCAGCTCTCGCCTCCGCGGCGGCTTCTGAAAGGACTGGCGGAGACGGTTTTCCGCGGATTTCCCGGCGATCTTCTGTGGCGGCGTTTTAGTCCCTGGCGGGCCGCGCGCCTGCCCGTACGGGCGCTGGAAAACCTTTGGGGAAAAAATTACCGGCGGCGGATTTCTTTTTTACGCGGCGGAGGGCTCGGTTTTAGTTTTTTTCTGACGGTTTTTGGCCTGAGCCTGGAATGCGCGGTTTTGCTGGGAGAGGCGGGTTTTGTGAATATTATAACGGAATTATTAGCGGAAAACCTTTTCTCCTATGCCTCTGAATTTTTTGTTTACGCCTGGACGGGGCTTTTCGCGCTCTGGTGTTTGAATCTCGCGCTGCTGGAAAGTCTTTTTGTCTGCATGGGTTTTGGCCTGTATGTAGCCGGCCGCGTAGAAGTTGAGGGCTGGGATATACAACTTCTTCTGCGAAAGGCTGTGCGCGCGGAGGAAAACCGGAGGAAAACGAGGTTTTCCGCGAAGGCGCTTGTTTTCTGCGCGCTTCTGGCCGCGCTTTCTCCCGCAAAGGCGGCGGGTCAGGAGGCGGACGCGGCAAGCCCTCCGCGGGAGTTCTCCGGTATACCGCTTGCGGATTTGAAAGAAATTCTCGCTTCCCCCGATTTCGGAGGCTCTCAGGAAGGGTGGGGGATACGGTTCAAAAATCCCGCTAAAAAAGAGGAACAAACCGAAGGCTTTGATTTTTCCCTCCTGCCGGACCGGTTCAAACGCGTCAAAGAGTTTCTCGGCTATGCCCTGCGCCTTATCCTGATACTCGGCGCAGGAATTACGGTTTTTTTTCTGATATTCCGGCGCTACAGGCTGCGCGGATCACGAACATACAGACCGGGACGCGCAGGAAAGATGTACGGCCTTTCCCGCGATACGGCTCAAACTCCGCGTGAGCTTTTGGAACGCGCGCGCGGGCTTTACGCGCGGGGTGAGGCGCGCGAAGCCTGGGCTTTTTGCCTCGGCGCCGCCAGAGCAGCCTACACGGCCTCCCGCGGTATTGTTTTCCCGCCCGACGCCACCGAATATAACTGTCTCGCCATAGTACGGGATTCGGGAGAAGATTCTTCCGGCGGCTTTGCCCGTCTTGTTTTTGACTGGATACAATTCGCCTACGCGGGTAGGCCTCCCTCCGGCGGATCATTTGAACAGGCGCTCGAGTTCTGCGGCTCTCTTCTTGGCGGCGGAGAACCTTATGCGTAACAGGCTCCTCGTTTTCATCGTCAGCCTGATGATTCTGGCGCTTATTGCCTGCGGCGTTTATGAATCCTTTGAAGTCTATCCCAAACAGGAGAGGCTGCCGCCCTCGCGGGAAGCGCGGAGGAACACTTATCTCGCCCTGGAACGCTGGCTTGAAAAGACGGGCCACCCTGTCAGGGTTCTGACGGATGAGCCGGCCGCGGTTCCCTCCGCCGCCGGCGAAGCTGTCTGCGTTGCCGAGGCTTCGCGAATTGACTGGAAACAGACCCGGGGGCTTTTTTCATGGATAGAAGGCGGAGCTTCGCTTGTTCTGTCTCTTGACAGGGACTCAGGCGGCAGCAAAGAGCTTGCGGCTTTTCTCGCGCTTCTGGGCGTACGGCGCACAGCTCAATCTCGAACGCCGCGGCCGGCTTCAGGGAACAGCCGTCCGCCCGGTGATTCGCCTGAGGTTTTTCCTGATTTTGACAGCAGCGTGGGGCTGAAACCCGTCAAGGAAAACCCTAAACGCAAGGCCATGGTCTGCCGCAGGGACTCAGGCGGGACTATCCGGCTCATTACCGTTTCGCTGGGAAAAGGTTCGGTAACGGTATGCGGTTTTCCCCGCTTTATGATGTGGCGTGTTTTACAGGAAGACAAAAACTCCGCCCTGGCCTGGGAACTTACCGGCGCGCGCGACCCCGCAAACGCCGGCGTACTGTTTATACGCGCAGGCCGCGTACAGGAAAACTTTTACAGTACAATCAGGTCTCACGGCGAGCTTGTTTTTCTGATTGTTTCGGCCCTTACCCTGATTGTCGTCGGCTTCTGGATGGTAATCCCCGTCTTCGGGCGTCCCAAGCCGGAGGTTCTGCGGCCGGGCAGACCCCTGCGCGAGCGCTTTCTTGCCGAAGCGCGTTTTCTGAAAAAATACGGAGCTTTGGAGAGTTATCTCGAAGTCTACATACGGGAAATAAAACTGAGGCTGCGTATGGGAGACGGGGACCATGTTCCTGAGTCTTTTCTCGCGGAACGCTGCGGCATGGACCGGAGGGACATTGAACGCGCCTTTTTTTCCGGCAGGGGCGTGAGTCTGCGTGAGTTTATGCAGCGAAGAAAAATCCTTGAAACTATTCTGGAGAGCTTATGAACGAAGAATACACAGTCGAATCCGCCGCGGAGTGTATGCGGACTGTCGGCGGCGAGATCGCGAAAGCCTTCATAGGGCAGAAGGATCTTGTGCGCCACGCCCTTATTACCCTTCTTGCGGGCGGGCATCTGCTTATGGAAGGGGCGCCGGGTCTTGGCAAGACCCTTCTTGTGCGGGCCATAGCCCGAGCCATAGGGGGCGAATCGAAGCGGGTGCAGTTTACCCCCGATCTTATGCCCTCTGATATTACAGGCAATATCATGATAGAGGCTTCAACGGGAAATTTCATTACGCGCAAGGGGCCTGTTTTTACCCACCTTTTCATAGCCGACGAAATAAACCGCGCGCCGGCAAAGACTCAGGCAGCGCTGTTCGAGGCCATGCAGGAGTTTCAGGTCAGCCTTGACGGGGTCAGTCACAGTCTGCCCCGGCCCTTCATGGTTCTCGCGACCCAGAATCCCTACGAACATGAAGGCACATATCCCCTGCCGGACGCCCAGAAAGACCGTTTTTTGATGAAAGTTCTTTTGACCTATCCCGGACCCGAAGAAGAAAAGGAAATGGTCGGCAGAGTGCTGGCCGGCGCTGCCGGCGCGGAATTGTCTGTCGCCGCGGTCTCCGCCGTGCTGAATCCCGAGGCTTTTATCCGCATACAGAATCTGGCGGGCGGCCTGCGGGTAGACGCCGCCATTATTGATTACGCTGTGCGCCTTGTGGGCGCGACCCGCGGCGTTCCGGCTTTGCAGGCTGGCGCGGGTCCGCGGGGCAGTCTGGCCCTTATAAGATGCGCCCGCGCCCTGGCTCTTATGGAAGGGCGGGATTTTGTTCTGCCTGACGACATTAAAACTCTGGCCGCGCCCGTTCTGGCGCACAGGCTTACCCTGAGCGCCGAAGGCGAACTTGAAGGCTGGTCCGCTGTGCGCATCATCGAGGGTATTCTTGCCCGTAGCGAAACGCCGCGGGTGTAATGATGAAACCCGCCGCAGGTCTTTTTATCGCGGCGCTCCTGTGGCTTGTCCTGGGGGCGCTTGGCTATTTTTTTGACGGCGCGGTCCTGCTGTGGCTTGCGGCGGGCGTCTTTCTTTTTCCGCTTGTTATAGCGGACGCCTTGTTTCTCCTTCTGTTGACCTGTCGGCTTGCGGTAAGCCGGCAGGTCGCCCCGTCCCAGGCGCTGGGCGAGCCCGGCGGGGTTGTCCTTAAGATTTCACGCGGCGAGCCCCTGCGCGCGCGGCAGGGCTTTCTTCCCGCTGCGCTGCAACTTTTTGACATCTACCCCGATTCCATGAATTGCCGCGCCTTCCCCGCTGTTTTGGACAGAAAAACCCTCGCGCGCGGGGAAACCCTCGTTTTTGAATATTCCGTCCTGCCCGTACAGAGGGGCCCCTGGACTTTTACCGCGGTTCACCTCCTTGCGGGCTCTCCCCTGCGCTTCTGGCGGCGCAGGACCGTTCACGGCTGCGTAAGCCGCGGCCGTACCTATCCTGATTTCAAAAAGCTGGGGGCAGGGGTGGATCTGCGGGGTATTACAGAAGGCGCGGGTTTAAAGAATATACGCCGCAGGGGGCAGGGCCTGGAGTTTGAAAGCCTGCGGGAGTATATGAGCGGCGACTCTATCCGGGCCATAGACTGGAGGGCGACAAGCCGCCGGCAAAAACTTATTGTCCGCGAATACCGTGAGCAGCAGGATCAGCAGGTTTTGTTTCTTCTGGATTCCGGCTACAGGCTGCACCGCAGGGAAGGGGAGTATACGCAGTTCGACAGCGCCCTGAACGCCGTGCTGCTTCTGTCATGGGTGGCGCTCAAACACGGAGACTCGGTCGCGGTGGGCGCTTTCGGCGCGGAAGAGCGCTGGTTTCCCATGCGCAAAGGGATGAGCAGCCTTACGGGCCTCCTGAACGGCCTGTATGATCTGCACAGCTCCGCGGCTGCCTCTTCACCGTTTTCCGCCCTTCAGAACGCCCTGGGCCGCCTTCACCGCCGCACCTTTATCATTTTGATAAGCAACTTCCGCGAAGAAGACGGGGAGTCCCTGTCCTGGATACTGCCGCGGCTTTCGCGGCGGCATCTTCTGCTTCTGGTCAGCTTTCGGGAACAGGAAGCGCTGCGGCTTGCAGCCCGCGAACCCTCCACTGCCGATGAGACGCTGGAAAGCGCGGCTGCCTTTTCGTATCTGGCTTCCCGCCGGCGGCTGTACGCGGGCTGGGAACATTCGGGCCTTCTTACCCTCGAAACCTCCGCGTCAAACATCACGGGCAGCCTGATAAACAGGTATTTAAGCGTCAAACGCTCGGGCCGCCTGTAAAGAGAGTTTTTTAAGGCAGTGTATGCGTCTTACTGACTGATAATTTTTTCTTCCGGCAGATGTTTTTTCAGAATATTCTGCAGCTCTTTTATGATAATCGGCTTTGAAAGAAAATCATTCATCCCCGCCTCAAGAAACTGCTCCTGCACGCCTGAAACGGCGTTTGCCGTTAAGGCAATAATGGTGAGCTTATCGTATGGGCTGCCCATTTCCCGTATCGCCCGCGTCGTATCCAGGCCGTCCATGCCGGGCATCATGTGATCCATAAAAACAATATCGTACTCTTTTCCCATGATTTTCGCTACGGCTTCCTGCCCGCCGGGGACGCTGTCCACCGTAATGCCGTATCTGTGTAATAAGCCTTCAGCCACTTTTCTGTTTATCGCGTTATCATCCACGACAAGGATGCGGACATTCTTTGTCATAAACGATCCCGCCGGATCATCGTCTTTTTTGGGACGCCGCTTTTCGTACGTTTTGTTTCCGTTTAATATTTCCGCAAAAGACATAATCAGTATGGGTCTGTTCAGGGCATTGGGAATATCGGTGTCGTATTTTTGCTGAACGTCCTTTAAAAGAATAAAACTGGTCTGGGAGTGCCCGAAGAATTTTTGTATCGTTTCTTTAGCGGTAATATCGAAGAAGATATGGGTAAAACTACCGGCCGCTATCAAAGTCGCGAGTTTCTCAAGGTCAACGCATACGTTTCCGTCTACATGAAGGCTGTCCAGCATTTCTCTCAGGCTCCGGGCGTTATAGGGATGCGGTTCGTAGCACAGTACCCGCAGGTTTTCGGGATTCTGAACCTCTACCAGCTTTCCCGTGTGCGATCCTTTGCAAATCACATAAAAGGAAAATGTTGTTCCCTCGCCGTATACGCTTTCCACATTTACCGTGCCCCCCATAAGCTGCACAAGGCGGCGGGTAATGGTAAGCCCAAGGCCGGTACCCTCGATATTCCTGTTTTTGCGGGTATCAAGCTGCTGGAACTCGACAAAAAGTTTTTCTACATCATCTTTCTTTATGCCTATTCCCGTATCCCGTACAGAAAAATTGAGTTTCAGATCCCCGTTTTCCAGCCGCTCGGCCCACGCGCGCATGTTAATGTAGCCCTTGCGGGTAAACTTCACCGCGTTATTCAGGATATTTATAAGACATTGCTTCAGACGGATTTCGTCGGTATTTATGAGCGGGGGTATATCCTTTGCAATGGAAATCGTCAGCGCCAGGCCCGCTGTACCGGCTTTGATATTGATCATGTTCACCGTATCGTTGATTAAAGAAGCAAAATAAAAAGGTTTGACGAGGATTTCCATTTTCCGGGCGTCCAGTTTGGAAAAATCCAGAATATCGTTGATGATGTTTAATAAAGACATGGCCGAGCCCTTAATGGTATCCGCGCGGGTCAACTGTTCCGGTTCAAGAGGATCCGTGAGCATCAGGTCCGTCATGCCGATAATCGCGTTCATGGGGGTACGGATTTCGTGGCTGATATTGGTGAGAAAGTCATCTTTTGCCCGCGCCGCGGAGTCCGCCGCGTTTTTCGCCTCCATAATCGGGGTAATGTCCATCCATTCAAAAAAACGGGCGGCGGTGTTCTCCTTCAGGGGTGAGGATCTGAGCAGGAGCCAGTAATGCTTGCCGCCCATGGTAAGTTCAATGTTTTTTTCCACATAATCGTTCTGCTCCATGACTTCCTGTATGCTCATGAGCATCTCCCCGGAGGGAAATAAATCCAGAAGGGGACGGTTCTGGGTATACTGCCTCTGGGCAAACCCCAGCCAGTTCGCGAGGGACGCGCTTATATAGTCCACCTCGGCGTTTTCATTAATCGTTACCATATAGCTTGTGGTTGTTTCCATGATGGTTTCAAAGGTAAGCCCCGATTTTTCGATATTTCGGGTGGTGCGCGTCATAAAGCAGGAACACGCGAACAGAACAATGCACACAAGATCATACACCAGAAATTCCATAATCTGGTGGTAGATGAGAAATCCCGTAACCAAAAGATTTATCTGGAAAACAAAGGTGGCCAGTATCAAAAATATGTTGGAAAGAATCAGATAGAGCAGGAATCCCCTCGGATAAAAGTAGCAAAAACTGATAACCGCTACGTTGAGCAGAAAAAGGAAATAGAACCTGTTGCCTGCTGTTGTCAGAAGAGAGACGCTTGTTTCTATGGCCATGCAAACACTGGGTACCAGCCAGGACGTAATGCTCGGGTTAAAACCTGTTTTCCGGCGGTAGTACAGAAACAGGCAGATTAAAGGGATATAGCAGCCAAGCTGCAGGGATATTCTAAGCGGCTCAGGTATGAAAAACAGGCTATAACAGGTAGTCAGGAGCATATAGACGAATATGCTCCCCAGTGTCGCCCGTTCGGCAAACCGTATTTCCGCGCTCTTGCGGTAAAATACTGAAGTCGGCATAACGCTATTTTTCTCCCTGCTTCGCGGATACTGCCGTATACCGCGGGTCAAGACTGCCGGGACAGACAAAGTCTATCGCGTGAGGGACTACCGCGCAGTCTATATCCGTACTAAAAAATGGTTCCCCGTCCAGGCTGATGGACATAAACTGATCACAGGATATGGAAATACCTTTTCCTCTGTGATGGGATATGAACTGAGGCCATTTGCCATACTGTCCCTGGACATAATCGGAAGCAACGCGCAACGCGCGCAGTTTTGACACCGGCCTCACCAGATAGATATCCAGGATTCCGTCATCTGGCCGGGCGTCCGGCTCCGAAGGCGGCTTTGGCCTGTGATGGGGCTGATTGGCCATCAGCACGCTGAGGTATTCCCCGTCAAAGGCTTCTCCGTCAATGGCGACTCTGTAGTACTGGGCGCTGCCTTTTTTCAGAGCGTAATAGACCGCTGTAAAAAAGTAGATTTGCCTGACAAAAAGCTGCCGCCAGGGCCACAACCCAGCCTGGTTGATAAAGGCGTCTCCGGCACGGGAAGCCATAGCCTCAAGGCCTATAGCGCTTAAACTCATACCGTAGTTATTTCCGCAGCGCAGAGCGTCCATTGACACGACGCCGGAATAAATCAGATTCTGCAGCGACCGGAACAGGTATGACTTGTCCTGCCCGAAATATTGCAGGGAGGAATTTATCCTGCCCGCGGGATACATCCCCACCTGAACGTTGGGCAGTCCAATCACGCCATTGACAACCTCAAACAGTGTGCTTGTGCCCCCCATCGCGTAGACCCGCACAAGCTCATCCGATCCGGCGACATACCGGCGGCTGTAACCCGTAGCGTCCCGTTTCCAGCGCGTAATATGTATATCATATTTGATCTGAGGATAATTGGCAAAAAAAGCCCGTATGTCCCTCACAAGCTCCCGCAGCCGGCCTCCTCTTTTGAACAAAGTAGCCTGTGAATTGATAATGAACAAATGCTTCATGAGGTTTTTCCGTTTGCGCCGCTGCTCAGGCTGCTCAGTAAATCTGTAATCAGGGTCAAAGCCTCCTCATAATCAATGTTCTCCAGCGCCTCCGTAATTTTTTGCAGCGATTCTTCAATATATTGAGCCCCCTCGTACGTAAACCGGGTGAAAGAACCAATGATTTTTAAGGCCAGAAGAGAGTCGAAATTTTTGCAGGCCTCAAGAGCGTCGGGAAGCGCCTCGGATAAGGCCCTTATGTCGCCCCCGGTCTTTTCCACGGGATCCTCCGCCGTAGCGGAATCAAGTTTCCTGGCAAAGGCTGAAAGCTTCGCCTCAAAATCAGGATAGGCCTGTTCGCAATACGCGGCGTCCGCTCCCTTGGCCGCGAACTCAAGTTTTTTCGCGCCGTCTCCCAGGCCGTCAGCCCCTATATTATACAAAGCGCCCTTCATGCCGTGGACTTCAATGGCAAAGGCCGGAATATCGGTACTTACCAGGGCGCGCATTTTCCGCAGCCCTTCGTCAAATACCTTGGCGGAAATTCGCAGCAAGTCCACATACTGGTCTTCCATGCCGCCTATTAAAAACAGGCCCCTGTCAACGTTGAGTTCCTCGATACCCTTGGCGGCCTGCAGTACCTGGTTCCCCGGTGAAACATTCGCCGGCGCGGGTTCCTCGTTTACCAGGCCGGAGAGATCTCCTTCCTCCTGCGTACTAGCGCCGGTTTCAGTTAAATAAGTCTTTTCCACGTAAGTCTCTTTTTTTGTGAGAATGTAGGAAATGGTATCGGATATAAAGATTAAAGCCGAATCGTCGTTAACAATGGGACCTGTTGTCTCATCGCCTTCCATGAGGATATACCCCCGTAAAGTCTCTCCCGACAGAATAGGCAGAATGCACAGGCATGTGGAAGTGTTCTCCAGAAATGTAATTTTTTGTTCGACTATACTGAAAGCGTTCAGGTAAACATATTTTCTGTCCGCAAGTACGGCGGTTACTTCCCTGTGATGCAGAAAATCCGCCGCCTCCGCGGGGTTTCCCTTTGACAAACCGAGTCCGGCTTTATACCGGGACAGTACGCGGGCCATTCCTTCTGTGATAAATACTAAAGACGCCTTATACACTTTGAAATGGTCGCAGATCACGGCGATTGTGGCGTCAAAGACATCCTGCAGTTGATCGTTTTCATACATGGCCGTATGCAGCCGGGTATAGATATCAAGAAGTTTCTTTGCCCGTTCCTGCAGGCTAATGTATACCCGGAACTGTTCCACCATACGGTGGAGGCTGCGGGCCATGACGCCTATTTCATCTTTGGCGTGGGATAGAGGAATTTCCTTATCAAGATTGCCCCGAGATATGGCCTCGCAGGTACTGGTCAGTTCCTGAACCGGTTTTGAAATGGTCCTGACAAGATAGAAGAGCAGGGCGCCAAACATAATAAGGACTATGATGAGGGTTATCGCGACAGGCCGCAAAACGGAGAATCTGGCTTTCATGACAAAGTTTTCCGATACGGCGTAATACACATACGCGGTCTCATTGAAAATATCCAGACTGACGGGCGTAAAGTAGTGATAAGCGCGGTCTTTGATCAGGGGGCTGTATTCGTTCAGAAAAATTGGCGTGAGAAGTTTAAAGGCCGTCAGGATGCCTGAAGCGCTCTTAAAGCCAAGTTCCTCTATATGTTTTCCCACCAGACTGATGTCGGCAAAATGCCGTAATATACCGCTGGGTAAAAACAGGGCGGCCGAGCCCTCTGAGAGTTTGTTGGAACCCAGAATGGAATCACTCAAAAGAATGTCGGCCCCCACGCAGCCGATGACTGTTCCATCCCTGAATACGGGTACCGCGAAGGTTATGGTGTTAAGGGGGGGCTCTCCGGTTTTGTAGTCGTAAAAAATCTCATCCCCAAGATTAATATCTATATAGGGCCTTTCTTGTAATTTCGGCACGAGATACCAATAGGCTATGTCCATATCGTCAAGGGTGGTTTCATCCATGTCGGGCGCCATTTCGTAGCCGCCGCCTTCCTTTCGGACATAAGAACGCATATACCTGCCCGAAGGAGAACCGGGGTAATCGTTTTTGTGTTCCGCGTCCCGTCCGTCGAAGGCGTTAGGTTCAAAAACCAGCCAGGCGTTAAAAACAGAATTGTTTGCGAAACAACCGAATATCACGTCCTCGCCCTGCTTGCGGGCGTCCGGGCTTTGGGGATTAATATTCTCCAGCCTGGCGGCGGCGAACATCACCGAAAGCCGCATATTCCGCATAAATTCCTGAAAATTCTCCGCGGTGAAAAGGGCGGTGCTTTTTACCTCCATCTCTACCTGCTCGAGTTTATCCTGAAAAACAGAGTTAATTATCATACCCGCCAATACAATGTAGATGGCCAGAAAGGGTATAATGGCAAAGAGGAGTATCTTCATCCAGATAGTCTTTTTCATTTCCGTCCCCCTCTATAATTATTGTTGTATCTGTTTTCCGGCTGCGGCGGCCAACTCCCCATGAATTGACTGAAACGCCTCCACAATACGCGGATCAAAGTGCGTTCCTTTTCCGGAAACGATGATCTTGACGGCTTCCTCGTGGCTCATGGCCTTCCGGTATATCCTGTCCGCCACAAGAGCGTCATAGACATCGACAACCGCCATGAGCCTGCCGCACAGGGTAATATCCTCACCATGAATTCCGTAAGGATACCCTGACCCGTCATATTTTTCGTGATGCTGTTCTGCAATCAGTTTCGCGTATTTCAGATAGTGCTGGGTGGGCGTCCTTTCATACATTGTCTGCAGTATCTTGGCGCCTATGGTGGTATGGGTTTTCATAATGGAAAACTCCTCATTGGTGAGCCGGCCCGGCTTGAGCAGAACACTGTCGCCGATGCCGATCTTGCCTATATCGTGGAGCAGCGCGGCGCGGACCATCATATTCAGTTCCGTTTCGGACAATTCTTCCGTAAAGTGCCCCTCCTGCCGCAATTCCTTACCCAGCATCGCTATATAGGCGCTTGTGCGCTGTATATGCCCGCCGGTATTCTCGTCCCGGCATTCAATAAGTTCCGAGAAAGACGTGACAATGCTGTCTTCAAGCTCCTTGACCGTATCCTCCAAATGGTTCTGATACTGGGAAAAACGCAGATGGAGTTCTATACGGTGCAGGAGTATGCTCTTCTCAAAGGGTTTTGTAATAAAATCCATGGCCCCCGATTCAAGGGCCCTGATTTCCGTCATAACGTCGTGATTGGCCGTCAGAAAAATAACAGGAATTTTGCTCAAAGAGCTGTTTTGTTTGAACTGAGCAATCGTCTCAAAACCGTCCATCTCCGGCATATCAATATCCAGCAGAATCAAGTCGGGCATTTGCTGGCTGCAGATTTGAAGGGCCTGCGCGCCGGACTTGGCAAGAATAACCTGATACGTCTCCGCAAGCTGCATCTGAATCTGTCTTAAGTTCGCAAGGTTGTCATCGACGACAAGAATTTTATTCATGACTGGTTCCTCCCAAGTAATCGCACCTAAGTATAAATCCTTAGGGGGATTGTATGCAAGCAGTCCGCCGGACTTCTAACGTGATTTCGGGGGTAAAACCGCGTCCCGTCTGTGCTCCCGCGCGGCAGTACCGGCAAGCCCCGCGGCGCCGCGGCCCGGAACGCACAGTTCTCCCATACGGCCGGAAAAAATCATCGCGCCGCCGCCCAGACAAACCATAAGCCCCATAATCACAAACAGCGCGCGAAAACTCTCCGCCGTTCTGCCAAAAAAATCAAGAAACACGCCCCCGCCCAAAGGCCCCAGCGCGCCTATTCCCGTAATGGCGGTAATGTAAATCCCAAAAATAAGCCCCCGGGTCCGCGGCGTCGTATAATCGGCGACAAGCCCCTCCAGGAGCGGCGTCGAAGAACTCTGCGTAAAACCCATAACGACATACGGAATAACAAGAAGGCCGCCGGGAACAAAAGCGGTAACAATCATCGCCGTCCCGTAACCCAGAAGCGCGATAACGGACAACTTTCTCCGGCCTATCCTGTCGGAAAGAGAGCCCACCGAAGGCTGTGCGAAAATCGCCGGCAAATACATAAAGAAAAAAATCCAGGCCGTCCGCATGGGAGCGCCCCGTATCCCCGAAACATAAAAATCCGAAATATCCAGAATCGTCCACATGCCGATTTCCCGCGTACCGGAAATAACAACAACAAAAGCAAGAAAACACATAAGGCCAAAACTCAAACCCAATACCCGTGCGCGAGCCGCCGCGTCCGTCCCCGCAAGCCCCCCGGAACCAGGCGAATCAGAAGAACCCGAAGACCCGGCGGAACCCGCAGCCGGAGAGCCCTCCCCTGTATCACGAATATCACGAATCCACACAAGCGCCGCCGCCCCCGCGGCCACAGCCAGAGCGCCAAACACCAGCGCAATATCACGCCACGACAAAAGCAAAAAAGCGGACAAAAAACCCGTCAGAAAAGGCCCGAAAGCGTAGCCTATTCCCGACCCCGAACCCGTTACGCCCAAAGCCCAGCCCTTACGCTCAGGATACAGCCGCGTAATAAAAACATTCGCCACAGGATGATACACCCCGCCCCCAATCGCGCACACAAACCACAGCGCGTGCATCATCACAATCCCCTGCGGCGGCACAAAACGAAAGGCCATCACAGCCGCGCCGTTCAGAATTATCCCCAGCCCCAGCGTCAGCCGCGCCGAAATCCTGTTCGTCAGCGCCCCGAAAACAAGATTACTCGCCGCGTACACCAGGAGGTAAGTCGTCTTGAAAGCCGTCACCCCGGCAATAGACTCAAGATGAAAATAGCGGGCAACTTCCGCGTTCAGCGGACTCAAAAAAAGACTTAAAGAATGCACCATCCCGTGAATGCTGCCCGTAATAACAAGGCTCAAAAAAGCCTGATGCCTGCGCTTCATACATACAGGCTATACCATAAAGGAGGGGAAGCGCAAGACAACGCCCCTGTGGGGCGGGCCGCCGGTTTACGAAAACAGTCCGCCGCATATACGCTGCTCCCCCTGAGCTCCAGCCTCCTCGGGGCTGCGCCCCTGCGGGGTCTTCCGCTACCCCCACTCTGCAAAGTAAACGCGAAAGCGCCTGCGCGGGGACTTGCAAAAAAAAATATTATGCTCTACAGTATTTCCATGGCAAAGTTTTCGCGAAAAAGGCTTTTTCTTGTTATACTGGCGGCGTGCTTTGCCTTCGCGGCTATTTCGGCGGAAGTTTTTATCCTTACCCACATTGAACACCCCTGCTGCGGCGAAGAATGTCCGGTCTGTCTGCAAATAGAAATTGCCCAGGACGCGCTTAAAGGCCTGGGGCTTGCCGGCGCCGCCGTTTTCGGGCTTGTTTTTACGCTCAACATAAACCGCATCACAGAAAAACTGCGCCCTTGTTTTATCTGCCTGCCTACGCCCGTGGCTTTAAATGTAAAATCCAATACGTGAGAATACTCCCCTCATAACATTTTCAGTATTAGAGTCGTTCGGAACCCCTGGTTTCTGAACAACTCTATTTAATCCCGGTTTAAAATTATGCGGCGATTCCGCCGCGCAAATTATGGAGGTTACCATTATGAAACGAGTATGTTTACTCATTATTATATCAATCGCAGTGTTTTTTTCCGCGGCCTGCAGTCAAAAAAAAGACGCCGCCGCGCAGAACTCTGAAAATAAAATCAGCGTGACGACGACAATCTTTCCCCCCTATGATTTTGTCCGCGCGATAGCAAAAGACAGGGTCAATCTTGTCATGCTGCTGCCGCCCGGCGCGGAAAGCCACTCCTTTGAACCAACGCCAAAAGACATCATCACCGTACAAAACAGCGAAGTTTTTGTTTACATAGGCGGCGAATCAGAGGTCTGGGTGGATAAAATTCTTGACTCCATCCTGGATACCGGCGGCAGAAAAGTTCTTGCGCTCATGGACACGGTTGAGCTTGTGACGGAAGAAATAGTCGAAGGCATGGAAGAAGAGGAGGAAGAGGAAGAAGCGGAGGCCGAATATGACGAACATATTTGGACAGCGCCGGCAAATGTCAGGCTCATTGTGCGGGAGATCACTGAAACACTGTGCGGGGCGGACGCCGCAAACGCTTCTTTTTACCGGCAAAACGCGGATGAGTATATCGCGAAGCTCGATGAACTTGACGCCGCGTTTCAGGCTGTGGCGGACGGCGCGAAACGAAAAACAATTGTTTTTGGCGACAGATTCCCGTTCCGGTATTTTGCGGACGCTTACGGGCTTTCCTATTTCGCGGCTTTTCCCGGCTGTTCCACAGAAACCGAACCGAGCGCCGCGACGGTCGCCTTTTTAATCAACAAGATAAAAAGCGAAAACATACCGGTTGTTTTTCATATTGAACTTTCCAATGAGCGTATGGCGGACACCATCAGCGAGGCAACCGGCGCGAAAAAACTGCTGCTCCACGCCTGTCATAACATATCAAAAGCGGATTTTGAAAATGGCGCGAACTATCTGGACCTGATGAGGGCCAATGTGGAAAGCCTGAAGGCGGCCTTACAGTAATGTACAAAATCACGGACGCCGCGGCCCGCCCCCAAAACGCTTCGGCTGAAAATGCGGATGCGCTGCTCACGGCCGCCGGCGCCGCGTTTGGCTACGACGGGCATATGGTTGTCCGTGATCTGGACTTTACCGTAAACAGGAAAGATTACCTGTGCATAGTCGGCGAAAACGGTTCAGGTAAAAGTACCCTTGTGAAAGGGATTTTGCGCCTTATCGCCCCCATGCAGGGGAGCATAACCTTCGGCGCGGGAATCACCAGAAATGAAATCGGCTATCTCTGTCAGCAGCCGGCCGTAAAAAAAGACTTCCCCGCCGGAGTCTATGAAGTAGTCCTGTCCGGCAATTCAGGCGCCATGGGCCTGCGCCCTTTTTATACCCGTAAAGAAAAACAGGCGGCGGCTGAAAACATGCGGCGGCTTGGAATAGCCGATTTGCGGGAACGCTGCTTCAGGGAGCTTTCCGGCGGCCAGCAGCGGCGGGTACTGCTGGCCCGCGCCCTGTGCGCTTCGCGGAAACTGCTTGTTCTGGATGAACCGGCCGCGGGGCTTGATCCCCCGGGTACGGCCATTGTGTATAATCTGCTGAAAAAAATAAATCAGGAAATGGATGTTACCATTATTATGGTTTCCCATGATATAGAAGCGGCCGCGGAGTATTCGCGCAAAATATTGCACCTGAAAAATAAACAATATTTTTTCGGCGACGCCGCCGAATATATGCAATCCGATGAGAGGAGGCAGTTGTATGCTCGCCATAGTGAGTGAAATGTTTTCGTTTACGTTTCTTGTCCGGGCCTTTGTTGTAGGCGCCCTTGTTTCGGTTTGCGCAGCCCTGCTTGGCGTCAGCCTTGTGCTGAAACGCTATTCAATGATAGGCGACGGGCTTTCGCACGTCGGTTTCGGGACGCTCGCGCTCGCAACCGCGCTGAACGCGGCGCCGCTGGCTGTTTCTGTTCCCATTGTCATTGCCGCCGCTTTTCTGCTTCTGCGTTTAAGCGAAAACAGTAAAATTAAGGGCGACGCCGCCATCGCCCTTATTTCCACAGGCTCTCTGGCCCTGGGCGTGGTCATCATTTCAATGACCAGCGGAATGAATACCGACGTATGTAATTATTTATTCGGCAGCATCCTCGCAATGAGCAGAAGCGATGTTTATTTAAGCATAATTTTATCGATAACGGTGTTCGCCCTGTTTGTGGTGTTCTATAACAAATTGTTCGTTATAGCCTTTGACGAAAACTTCGCGCGCGCCACAGGCGTCAAAGCGGGGCTCTACAATATGATAATTGCCGTTTTGACGGCGCTTACCATCGTATTGGGTATGCGCATAATGGGGGCCATGCTTATCTCAAGCCTGATTATTTTTCCCGCGCTCAGTTCAATGCGCCTGTTCAAGAAATTTAAAAGCGTTACAATTTGTTCCGCCTGTGTTTCAATAGTCTGCTTTTTTACCGGCCTCATCATTTCGTATGTATACGCCGTCCCGACGGGCGCGAGCGTGGTTATGATAAACATCTTTGCCTTTCTGCTATTCTGGGCGGCAAACACCCTGCTCGTAAAAAAGGCCGGGCTGTCCGCGGCCGCCGGAGGTCTTTCGCTCCTGCTTGTTTTGCTGATCTGCTGCTGCGGAAATTCCGGTGCGGACACACCCCTTGTTGAAATAAAGGAAAAAATGTTTATAACCCAAACCAATGATGTTTACCTGAACGCCGACGAGTATTTGGGCAAGACCATAAAACTTGAGGGTATTTTCAAGTCCGAACAGTACATGGACGGCCCCAATTATTGTTTTGTAATCCGCTACGGCCCGGGCTGCTGCGGATATGACGGAAACGCCGGCTTTGAAGTCTCCTGGATACCAAAGGGCCCGGATGGTAAAAAAAGTTTATGGCCCAAAGAGTATCCCAGCGCGGACGATTGGGTTGAGGCAATAGGAGAATTGCGATCGTACGAAGAAGACGGATACCCGTATCTGTATATCGCCTTATCGTCGCTCAGGGTTTTAGAAGAAAGAGGCGCCGAATTTGTGACGCACTAGTCTTCATTATGCTAAATGACAGGAAAAAGAATTTTAACCGCCAAGTCGAAGAAGTCGAATAAGGGAAGAAAGTAGATGTCAGAAAATATAGTAATTCGTTACACTATAAGAAATTATAACAACGGTAC
>JAISQU010000221.1 GCA_031274005.1 Spirochaetales bacterium | reverse complement strand
CCCCCGAAAAGCCGACGTACAGCCTGCCTAAAGGCAGGCTGCCGGGGTATAACGGCAGGGGCTTTCGTATACGCCGGGCCGTGTCGCTTTGTTTTGCAGGCACACGGCTTCGCCCTGCGGTTTCCTGGCCCGGTTTTTTGCGGCTTTGCCGCAAAAAATGCGCCATTATAACCGGGAAAAAGTAAGCGCCGATGCCCCGGGAGAACTCGCCTACCCCTTCCCCGGCCTTGAAAAACATACTATAATCTCCGCCATGGGTATTCGCCAGTACAGAACGTATTTTTTAACTCCGCTGGTTTACGCGGCAATCATCTTCGGTCTGCTGTTTTTGCAGTTCGCGAGGCGGAGTGAAAAGTTTTTTGACTCTGTTACGGAACTGGTTCTGAACGGGACCATGTCCGCGGAGGAGGCGAAGAGCAGCAAAGAGAAAGCAATAGAAGAACTGCATCTGCGTTACAAGGGTATTGATTTTGCCTTCGGCGGACGCTACGGGGCGGAGCTTATTTTTCAGGGCGGTTCGGCTTATAAGCTGAATCCGGCTGCATACAAAAAAACCGAGACGGGTTTTGCGGTTTCTTTTGACCGGAATGTAAGCCTGGCGTTTATTCTGGACTCTTCGAAAGAGCTTTTGTCGATTCACGCTTCTATAGGCAAACAGGCGGCGGGGACGGTTCAGGCTCTGGTTATGGGTTTTTCCGTTGTGGAGGGGGCGAGGGTCAACAGTGTTGAGCGCATGCCCATTCTTTCCGTTGACCACAAGGAAAAAAATTATCTTCTTTCCCTGCCGGAAAACTCTTCAATTGATATGGCCCGGCAGCTTCTGGTTGTTGTTCCTGAGGGGGAGTCCGCTGTTTTGAGTTTTGGCCCGCCGGCGCAAGACACCAGGGAGGATTTCAGGCAGTGGTACGCGAATCAGGTGGGAAATGCCAGAACACCCGCGGATGCGCTGACCCGTAAGGTGAGCGAATACATAAGCGGTTCGTATCAGGGCTGGAAGGCGGGCAGATATTCGGCGGAAGAGGGCGCATGGCTGAATGAGTCTAACAACCGCAGTTTCAAAGAAACTCTTGTGACGGCCTACCTTGCGGAGGCCGTACGCCGGGGCGAGTACCGCGCCGCGTATGAGCAGGTTAAGGAAACAGCTCGGAAACATTCGAATTCCCTGACGTTTTTATCTTCTCCTTTTTTGGGGAATATTCAGAGTTTATCCGAACGGCTTCTCGCGGACGACCAGCGGGAATCCGCCCGCATTATGTCCCTTGTGCGCAGCCGCGATTCTTCCGTATGGAGCAGGCGGGATCTGCTTCAGTTTGCCGCCATGCGGGGCGCCGCGGACTTGAAGGGTGAGCTTCTGAAATTCGCGCCGGCGGTTAATCTACAGACAGTGTCTCTGTCCGCGGCTCTGGGAATGCTGAACAATTACTATGACGCGGCCGACAGCGATCCGGAGAGCGCGGCGGCCTTAAAGCGCTTTGCGGATCTCATCAACAGTAAAATTTTCCCCGCCATAATAAAAATAGAGGCGGGGTTTTTCCTTGAAAGCGCGCCCGGAAAAATCGACGTGTATTTATCCGTGCTCGCGGGACAGATTTGCATACGGGCGGGAAGCGCCGAGAAAGACCCTGTTCTGGAAGCCATAGGGCGCGATTTGATTATTTCCGTTTTGAATCTGTCTGACCGGCAGGGTTTTTTGCCGAAAGATATTCTTGTGGCGGAAGGAATTCTGAGAGGCACAGAAGGCCGCATCGCGCCGGAAGATATTTATACGCTTACCGGCTCAAACCCCTATTATCCCCATTTTGTGGATTTGACCCGCCGGATTGGCGCCGGGGCATGGCTCTATACGGCGGCTATAACAAGTCCGGCCATTACGCCGGAAAAATACACCTTCCGCTTTCAGTTCCCCGTGGGGGAGACGCATCATTTTGTATTTCACGGCGCAAAGCAGTATACGGAGATTCAACTGTGGAAGATTCCCTGGCGCATTGACGCGCGTTTTGAGAACTACAACATAGGCGCGTATTTTGTTCCCGAAAAGAATCTTTTTATGGCCAAATACAACCACAGAAACCGGGAAGAAGAGTTCCTCATGCTGTTCGGGGGCCTTGCCGCCCAGCAGGCCGGCGCGGAAGGAGCCGCGGCTAATCTTTCACAAGAGACAGAATAAATCTGAGGGCTTCATAGCCGTCAGGCGCGCCCGAGACAGGAATCCTTTTTGGGTCGCGGACGCAGGCGGCGGCGTCTTTCATCATGGACAGAAAATAGCCGGTCGCGGCAAAGGCCGGGGACTTCCGCTTGATGAGGGAGCGGAAGCCTTCGTAATAGGGGCTTTCCCGGCTTTCGTATTCTTCATACAAACCGTTGCCTATTCTGATGCGGCCGCGGCTGAAGGCAAGATCCAGTTCGAACGCCAGATATTCTCTTTCCGCCCCCGATTCAATACATACCGGGATTCCGCTTTCCCGTATGCGCGCGGTAATAAACGCTGTGCCCGCTTTTTTGTTCAGATTTCCGCGAACTTCGGGCTTTTCCAAATACCCTCCCGCGAGGAAAGCGATGATGTCGGCAAGGTGCGTGCCGTCATGAATAAGCTGCTCTTTGAGCCTGCGCGTTCTGCCGAAGTAGAGTTTTGCCGCGAGCGAAAGCAGCCTGCCGTAACGTCCGCTTGTTACGCGCGAGCGGGCAAGGATGTAATCGGCTGAGTAGCGCCGCTCGTGGTTCGTAATGACCGTAATTTTCCCCTGTCTGTGGAGTTCCGCTAGTGCCCGCGCGGCGGCCAGGCTGTCCGCGAGGGGTTTTTCGCAGACCACAACGGGAACGCCGCAGCTCGCGGCAAGCCGCGCGTAGTAAAGATGGGAATCCGGGTGAGTGGCTATGTGAAGTATGTCCGGCTTCAGGGTTTCAAGCATGCGGGCCGCGCCGGAATACACAGCGGGGCAGTTCCAGCGTTTGGCGAAAAGCGCCCGGCGTTCGGGATTTGTGTCGGCGCCTCCGGCAAGAACGCAGCCGGAAACCGCCGCTATCGCCCCCGCGTGGGTGCAGGGTTTTTCGCGCAGGCGGTCATCTTCGAGCATACTGCCTATCCTGCCCAGGCCCACAATGGCGCAGCGGATTTTTTTCGGCATCCCCTACCCCGGAGGCCATCCCAACTGACGGCCGCCGAGGATATGGGCGTGAATGTATTCCACGGTTTGCTGGCCGTCTTTTCCGTTGTTGAAAACAACGCGGTAACCGTCTTTCAGGCCAAGTTTCGCCGCAGCCGCCGCGACGCCGCTCATGTAGCGGCCGGCAAAGTCCGCGGAAAACTCGGAAATTTTATCAAAGCCTGTTATCTTTTTTTTGGGGATAACCACAACATGAACAGGCGCCTGGGGGTTGATGTCGCGGAAAGCAAGAACAGCCTCGTCCTCGTACACAATGTCGGCGGGGATTTCCCCTCGGATTATTTTATCGAAGATTGTGTCATCAGCCATGGTATCCTCCCTCAGGACAACAGCACTTACTTTTCCCCGGTTATAATAGCGCATTTTTTGCGGTAAAACCGCAAAAAACCGGGCTATCCGCTGCAATCTTTTGGCAGACCAAAAGGATTTTCGCTTCTATCCCTTGCGCCCTACGGTCTTATTGCACTTAGCGAAACTTAATTTTTATAGTGAGGGTAAGCGCTGTTGCCCTGTATCCTCCCTATAGCAACACTATAGCAAAGCGGCGGGGGTTTTTCAAGGATTCATCCGTCAACAAGGGCGATAGGCCGCACCGGAGACCCCGAACCGCCGCGTATCAGAAGCGGCAGCGCGATAAAATACGCTTTTTTCCCGCGCAGTTTGTCAAGATTGCGCAGATTCTCCACAATGGGAATGCGGTTGGATAAAAGGACATTGTGGGCCGGATCGCCCGGCGCCTTGTCAACGTCTACTCCCAGGGTATCCACTCCCACCATTTTTACCCCGCGCTTTACAAAATATTCGGCGCCGCTGCGGCCCACTCCGGGAAAGTCGGAGCAAAAACGGCCTTCATTTGGCCGCAAAGCCCAGAAGCGCATCCAGTTAAAATCTATAAGTACAATTTCGCCCCGCTGAATATCTGCGTTTTTTTGTTCCCAGGCAATAATGTGTTCTTCGTTTAATGGTTCGCGATCTTTCAGAAAAGAAGCGTCAATTGTTACGCACGGCCCGCAGAAAGCCTCCGCCGGTATCTCGTCAATAAGCTCATATCCGGGCTTGTTCATGAAGTGGCCAAAGGAATCCGCGTGAGTACCGTTGTGTTCGTTCAGGATTATTTGATTCGCAAAGTAAGCGCCCCCGGTTTCAAAACTGCTCCATACGTTTTTAAAAAACCGGGAATGCGAGGGATGCGTCGGCATATTTTCTTCAAGGTACTGCCCAAGTTCAATAACATGAACATCCTGTAAAGCTTCCCGCAATTTTGCTATGCTCATCGTAGTGTCTCCTTCTTGTGCTTATGTGGTTTTCTCGCTCCGCCCGTAGACGAAAAGTACCAGCAA
Organism: Spirochaetales bacterium; assembly: GCA_031274005.1. Taxonomy (GTDB): domain Bacteria; phylum Spirochaetota; class Spirochaetia; order DTKZ01; family DTKZ01; genus JAISAF01. The sequence goes on along the minus strand of JAISQU010000221.1, from coordinate 6,590 downwards.
AATAATAACGCCGTTTACGATTTCCCTGCCTGCCTCGGCAATATTAAGTATGATAAGAATGCTCTGAATAAGGTAGATAATAATTACCCCGCCCATTGTCCCAAGATAGCTGCCGTGGCCGCCCAAAATTGAGGTGCCCCCGATTACAACCGCCGCGATGGAAATAAGCTGGTAGCCGTTTCCCATCGTGTAGTTGGGATAGCCCAGATAACCAATCAGCAGAATGCCGGCAACCGTCATCATAACAGAGGCGATAACATACACAATAATAAGCGTAAGCCGCGTGTTAACGCCGGAAAGCCGCGAGACCCGCAGACTGCTCCCAATGGCGTAAATTTTACGGCCAAAAGTCGTTTTACGCAGCAGGAAAATCGTTAAAGCCCCCAGCACAACCCAAACCAGCACGCAATAGCGGATTCCCCAAACGCTTCCCTTCGCGATTGTCGTAAGCCAGTCGTGGGAACTTCCCTTGAGCACGCCCTGAGTGTACAGATACGTGGTACTCATCAGAATCGAGTTTGTGGCCAGGGTCATAACCATCGGCGTAATTTCAAGACGCGCCACACCTATACCCTTGAAAAGCCCTATCAGGATTCCGACGCACAGGGCGGCAAGAAGCCCCATGAGGCTGCTTCCGGTGAGTTTCGCGGTTTGACCAAACACGCAGGCCGAAAGCGTAACCGTATAGGCTACGGAAAGATCGGCGCCTCCTGTTAATATAATGAGTGTTTGGCCAATGCAGATAATTCCCAAAAAGCAGGCAAGCACCAGCACGGTCATAAGATGCGCCGTGTCAAAATAATTCGGCTCTAAAATACCGGAGGCGATAAAAAGCACCGTGATCATAAGCAGTACCCGCAGCAGGGTGGAAGACCAAAGCGTACGCAAGGTTATATATTTCTCCGGCAGTCGCAGCGTTTTCATTTTGTCGCGCCTCCTTTCAGGGCGCTCAGTTTGTTGCGGCGTTCCCGAATAATCGTAGAAAAGAAGTTTACCGATAGCGCGAGAATCAGGATAATCCCCTGCACAAGATTTTGATAGTACGAGGATATGCCCCAAAAAATAAGAAGCCCTACGATAAGCGATAAAATCATCGCTCCCGCAATGGTTCCTATGTACGAGCCCTTGCCTCCCGCGAGGGAAGCGCCTCCCAAAACGGCGGCGGCGATAGAATTGTTGGTAAAATTATTCGCGGCTGTGGGATCGCCGGAACGGGTTTGCGCGGTAAGAAGGATTCCGCATATAGCGGCGCACATTCCCGCGATTGAATATGCCAGCAGTTTTACGGCGTTGATTTTTATACCGCTCAGAAACGCCGCGTTTTCATTGCCGCCAATGGCGTACAGGGCCTGTCCGTATCTCCTGCCCCGGTAGGGCATCCATATCAAGAGCAGGGCCAGTAAGAGGACAATGGCCGACATGGGGATATATTCCAGCACGCGCCCGGTAAAGAATCTGGCAAACTGGGAAGGCACGTCTCCGCCCGGACTGGGACGGACATACCGCGCCAGGCCGCTGAAAATGGACCCCGTGGCCAGCGTAACAATGATGGGCTGCAGCCGCCCGTACACAACCACGCATCCATTAAAAAGACCGCACAGGGCGCCCAAAAGCACAACAATAACACAGGTCACGGCGCCGCCTAAAAGCAGGGAACCGCCGAACAGGTCGATGATTGGCCGCATAATGGTCGCGGCGACACAGTTGGTAAAAATAATCAGGGTGCCTACCGACAGGTCTATGCCCGCGGTTAAAATAATCAGGGTTTGTCCCAGCGCCGCGATACACAGGGTAATAATTTGATTGAATATGGACTGCGGCCCATAGCGCGTAAAAAAATCCGCCTGAGCCTGGGCGAAAAGCACTAACACTACCAGTAGTACACAATACGCAATGATTACGTCCCTGTTGCGCCGCGCAAAAATACGGATTTCATCAGATTTCATGCCACACCGCCAATCCCAATTGATTTAGATATAATATTTTTTTCGGTAACATCATCGCCCGACAGTTCCGCGGCTATGCGCCCTTCGTACATGACGAGTACCCTGTTGCAGAGGGTAAGGAGTTCGGTCATCTCGGTCGTGTAAAAGAGGATGGAATATCCTTTCCGGGTGAGTTCGGACATAAGCCGGTAGATTTCGGTTTTTGTCCCGATATCAATACCCCGCGTGGGATCGGACATCAGGATAACCTTCGCGCCGACAAGAAGCGCCTTCGCGATAACCACCTTTTGCTGATTGCCTCCGGACAGGCTTCGCGCAGGGAGCCTGGTATCCGACACCTTGATTTGAAGCTGTTCCACGGAATCTTCCACGCCTTTGCGCTCCTGCCCCCGCAGCAGCACTCCCAGCCTCTGTATTTTGTTCAGGGCCATCAGGGTAATATTCATGGCAACCGAATGGGACAGGATAAGGCCGTCATTTTTCCTGTCTTCCGGTAAAAGGACAATGCCGTTTTTCAGCGCCTGCCTTTCGTTGTTCAGTTTGACGGGGCGCCCATCCCGCTTTACTATGCCCGCGTCCAGGGTGCCGTCTCCAAAGAGACTGTGCAGCAGTTCGGCCTGCCCGTGGCCGGACAGCCCCGCGACACCCAGAATCTCGCCGCGCCGGAGCCGGAAGCTGACATTCTTCAGCACGCCGCCTTTGGACGCGCCCTCGACTTCCAGGGCATAGTCATTTTCGGCGCCGCTGGATTTTGAAATTTCCAGGCGGGCGTTTTTTTTGCCGGAAATATGTTCGACAATTTCGTCATCTTTTAATTCGCCCCAGGGGAAGGTCATAATATACCGCGCGTCCCGGAAAATCGTGGCCCGGTCCGCCACCTGGTGCAGTTCGTCCATACGGTGGGAAATAAAAATAACCGCTTTGCCCTGTTCGCGCGCGAGCCGTTTCATAAGGCCAAAAAGCCATTCCACTTCCCGTTCGCCCAGGGCGGAAGTCGCCTCGTCGAGAATGAGCACATCCGGATTTTTGTAAGCGGCTTTCGCGATTTCCACAAGCTGTTTGTCGCATAAGGTAAGGTCCCGCACCAGATGCCGGGGGTGGAGATTGGGAAGCCCAAGCCGGTTTAAAAAATCCGCCGCTTCACGGTAGATATGCCCAAAATGGATACGCCCGAAGCGGTTTGTGGGTTCGTTACCCAGAAAGATGTTTTCCGCCACGGATAAATCCTGTATCAGCGAAAGCTCCTGAAATACGGCGGCAATGCCTTTTTTTTGAGCGTCGAAGGCGTCCTGAAGTTCTATCGGGCGGCCGTCAAGGAATATCGCGCCGGAATCCTTCCGGACAACGCCGCAGATAATTTTAACCAGCGTGCTTTTGCCCGCTCCGTTTTCGCCTATCAATACATGTATCTCGCCCTTGCCGCAACTGAATTGCGCCTGATCCAGCGCCTGCACACCGGCAAAGTGTTTGCTGATTCCTGTAACCGAAAGATACGCTCCGTTCCCGGTAGTTACGGCTTCCGCCATAGGCATCTCCTTAACTCGCGAAAAAAACAAAGACGCCGCTTATTTCTAGGGCGTCTTTGCTGACGGTTTTTTCCCTATTTTGGGGCTACTTCCTCAATAGTAAGATTCCATGTGTTATCGTTGTCGGTCCAGTCGCAGAGGAATCCGCCTTCCTGGGTGGGCTGATACCATTTATCTTTCGCTTCCTGCTGCGAAGAGCAGGTAGGCATGTTGATATAGGTCATTTTATCAACTGTTTCGCCATTCAAAACACGCAGGGCAATATCAACCGAAGCGGCCACAAGGTACGGGGGCTGCGCGGTGGTAAAAGTATTCAGCCCAAGCTCCACCCAGTCCTTCATGTAGGCGTTAAACATTTCCCCTTCCGCGATAGGAAGTTTGGTAACATCATAGCCGTACTCGCGCAGGGATTCCACGATTGAATGCCCGCCGCCGCCTTCGCTCAGAATTCCCTGAATGCCTTTTGAGTTGTGGGCGCTCATCAGGTTCGACATAACCTCCGCCGTTGTGGAAAGGTCCCACTTGCCAAAACCTTCGCCAAGCACTTTAATGTCGGGGTAGTTTTTCAAAACGCTCTGCATACCCTCGGTCCTCATGTTGGTAATCGCGTTGCCTTCGATTCCCTTGATCCACAGGATGTTGCCCTTCCCGCCCATTGCCTTGACGAGCCAGTCCGCGAGAACGCGCCCGAATTCAATTTGGTCGGTATTCACATTGTATACGAGATCGGAATCTACGTGGGCGTCAAAAGCGACAACAACAATGCCCCGCTCTACGGCTTCCTCGAGTACAGAGTTAAGCCCTGTCGCGGACGCCGTTATTGTTACGATGGCGTCGTAGCCTTCGGACATCATATTGCGGATTTCATTGATCTGGGCCTGGACATCATCGCCCGCGCTTGAGACGAAAGCCTTTTCCAGCACCCCTTCCCTGACAAGCCGGTCGGTATAGGCTTTGAAAATATTTACGCAGCCGGTACGCCAGGCGTTACCCACATACGAATTGCTGAAAGCGATCTTGTAGGCTTTTTTTGCCGTGGATCCCGCCGCGGGCTGCGCGGAACTTTCGGAAGAGCCCTTTGAACACGATACCGCAAAGACAAGGGCCAGAAGAAGCAGCGAAGTTGTAACAATCTTTTTTAACATTTTTATTTCCTCCTTAATAAAGAATGATTTCAGTATGTGATAATATGTGATATATCACATACTGAAAAATTATACACCCTGCAATCCGGGCCTGTCAACAAAAAAGACCTTCAAGAGAAAAAATACAAGTTGACAATTTACTAAACCTAGAGGAAAATATTTTTTTTACAGGAGGGAAAACCCGTGATTGATTTACGTATTAATGAGTCTTTGCTGGAGAGGACGATTGAGAGAGCGAAGGAACGGGATATTATTATTCCTACGTTCCGGCAAATGCAGAACCCTGATGAGATACCCGAAAAAATCAAGGCGCAGCTCACAAAACTTGGTCTGTGGGACATGAACTCACGCAACCTTTTTCGTATTACCTGGCATAACGAGCCGAAAGCCTCCGGCGGTTTATACGGCGGAGTTAATTACATTGAACTGCCTTCCGCGTTGACAGGAGTACCGGCGCGCATTGTGGCGATGGTGGGTAAGTGGTTTCCTACCGGCTGTCACAAGGTCGGCGCTTCCTTCGGATGCCTGGTTCCCCGCCTTGTTACGGGCCAGTTTGACCCTTCCTTTCACAGGGCTGTGTGGCCTTCCACCGGGAACTACTGCCGGGGAGGGGCCTACAACTCCGCGCTGCTTGGCTGCGAGTCTATCGCCATTCTCCCGGAGGGGATGAGCCGAGAGCGTTTTGAATGGCTTTCCAAAGTCGCCGGAGAGGTAATTGCCACTCCCGGCTGTGAAAGCAATGTAAAGGAAATTTTTGACAAAACGTGGGAACTGCGCACAACGCGGGATAATGTTGTCATTTTTAATCAGTTTGAGGAACTTGGCAACTGCCTGTGGCATTATCATGTTACAGGTCACGCCATAGCCGATCTGTTTGAGTCTATAAAGCGTCCGGGAGACTGTTTTGCCGGAGCGTGTTTTACCTCCGGTTCCGCCGGAACCATGAGCAGCGGGGATTACCTCAAGAAGGCGTACCCGAAAAGCAAACTGGCCGCCGGGGAAGCCCTGCAATGCCCCACCCTGCTGTGCAACGGTTTTGGAGATCACCGCATTGAGGGCATAGGCGACAAGCATGTTCCCTGGATTCACAATGTCAGGAATACCGATATGGTCATCGCCATTGATGACAACGACAGCATAAATCTGCTGCGCCTGTTTAACGAACCCGCGGGCAGGGAATACCTGAAGCGGGAAGCGGGCGTCGCCCCTGAAATCGTGGACCAGCTTGGTTTTCTGGGTATTTCCGGCATAGCGAATGTGCTGTGCGCCGTTAAGTTCGCGAAATATTATGAGCTTTCGGGAAAAGACGTGGTGGCTACGGTGCTTACCGATTCGGTAGATATGTACAGTTCACGCCTAGAAGAGCTGCGCCGGGCCGAGGGCGCGTATACCGGCGCGCAGGCGGCGGCCGGCCACGCGCGGAGCATGTTGGGCCAGCGTACAGACAGCATGGAAGAGTTGACCTATGCCGCGCGGAAACGCATACATAACCTGAAATACTATACCTGGGTGGAGCAGCAGGGGAAAACGGTGGAAGAACTTAAGGCCCAATGGTACGACTATGATAATTACTGGGACGGCATGCATAACCAGGTGGACGAAGTGGACGCGCTTATTACGTCCTTTAACGAACGCACAGGGCTTCTGAAAAAACTCTAAAAGCGGATGGTCTTTTTATGGAAAATGTTCTGCACGGACGCTGCATTTGCTGCGGAAAAACACACAAAGCCGTTCCCACTCTGTATACCTGCGCGGACTGCGGCGGCGTTATTGATATTGAGTATGACTATGACTATATAAAGAGCAAAATAAACCGGGAAGCTCTTGCCGCGCGGGGGGAGCTTTCCATGTGGCGTTACCGGGAATTTCTTCCTGTTGAACAGGGGAGTCCCGGGACGCGGCTGAGGGTGGGGGGAACTCCCCTGTATCCCGCGAAGGCTTTGGGGGAAAGGATTGGTCTTCCCCGTTTGTAT
>JAISQU010000208.1 GCA_031274005.1 Spirochaetales bacterium | reverse complement strand
CGTGTTTATGAATAACAGCAACAGGGCAAGAGGCCCTAAAAAGCCCCGGCGTATACAAATGCTATGGGCCGAGCAAAAATGCGCGCGAATGATTAGGGTTTTCATTTTGGAACCAGCTCGGGTAGTAATACGTTAGGAGCCTGTCGGACTTCTAATGAACTACCCAAGAGCAAGCTCCGGGGTATTAAACCAACGCCTGCGAATAAATGTAAGCAGAAGACGGCTCCCCCGCGTTTTCGGGAAGCCCCGAAAACGCGAGTCTTATTTTCAAAGAATTTCAAAAAAATACAGAATCCCTCTTGACACGTTTTATTTAATTATATTATTATTATAGTATTACTAGGAATTAGCGGCCTTTGTCAGCGCGCGACGCGGGTATGTCTCGTTCTAAAGTAATACATAAGGAGGCCGGAATGTATATTCCCCTCCTAACTAAAAACAGAGGAGTATAATTATGTTGAATACACAGCATAAAAACCCGTTAAAGTTCGGGAAACGCCTTGCGGCGGTATCTATCTTTTTACTGGCTGCTTCCGGTCTTTTTGCCGCCGGAGGAGCGGATTCTTCCGGCTCAGCGGGAACCGCAGCCCAAACCGGGGCTGTTATAGAGTTGCTCAATGTTTCGTATGATCCGACCCGGGAACTCTACAGGGAATTCAACGAAGCCTTCGTGAAGCATTATGCGCAGCAGACCGGAAAAACGCTCAGCATCCGGCAGTCCCACGCCGGTTCCGGCGGCCAGGCCCGAAGCGTCATTGAGGGTCTGGAGGCGGATGTGGTTACCCTGGCGCTGGCCTACGACATTGATGAAATCGCGGTCAAGTCACATGTCCTTGATGCTGCCTGGCAGTCCAGGCTTCCGCAGAACAGCGCCCCCTATACGTCCACCATAGTATTTCTTGTACGGGCGGGGAATCCCAAAAACATCAAAGACTGGGACGACCTCCTCAGGAGCGATGTTGCAATCATCACCCCGGACCCCAAAACTTCGGGAGGCGCCCGATGGAATTACCTTGCAGCCTGGGCGTTTGCCCTGGAAAAGTACGGCAGCGAGGCCAGAGCCAGGGAATTTGTTAAACAGCTTTACAAAAATGTTCCTGTTCTGGATTCCGGCGCACGGGGTTCGACCAATACCTTTGTCCAGCGGGGGCTGGGAGATGTGCTTTTGGCCTGGGAGAACGAAGCCTTTCTCTCCATCAACGAACTGGGCCCGGGAAAATTTGACATAGTTGTCCCCAGTCTCAGCATTCTGGCGGAGCCTACGGTGGCCTGGGTGGACGCGGTGGTCAAGAAAAAGGGAACCGAACAGATCGCGAAGGATTACCTGAATTACCTCTATTCAAAAGAAGGCCAGCGGCTTGCGGGCAAACACTATTACCGTCCCCGGGACCCCGAGGCGGTGAAGGAATTCTCCGCCCAATTTCCCAACCTGAAACTTATCACCATTGACGAGGTCTTCGGCGGCTGGGCAAAGGCCCAGCCCCTTCACTTCGGGGACGGCGGTGAGTTTGACAAGATCATTGACGAACTGAAAAAGAGATAAGCGGCAATAAAATGGGTGTGAAAAAACGCAGGACCAAACTGCCGGGGTTCGGATTAACCCTGGGATTATCCATTACGTACATGTCGCTGCTTATTTTTATTCCCCTGAGCGCGCTTATTCTCTACGCGGCCCATTTATCCTTTACGGATTTTTGGGAACTGATCATTAATGAAAGAGTTCTGGCGGCCTTTAAAATTTCGTTTCTATCGACTTTTTGGGCCGCCGCTTTTAATTTTATTTTTGGTCTCATCATCGCCTGGATATTGTCCCGGTATTCCTTTTTCGGCAAAAAGATTATAGACGCCCTCATCGATCTGCCCTTCGCCATTCCCACGGCGGTGGCCGGTATCGCCCTGTCCTATATCTTTTCCCCCAATGGGATTTTAGGTTCCTTTCTGCAAAAGTTCGGCATTGAGATAGCCTATTCCAAAGGGGGAATCCTCATCGCCCTGATTTTTATCGGTCTCCCCTTTGTGGTGCGTACCGCCCAGCCGGTGATCGCGGAACTGGACAAGGAACTGGAGGAAGCCGCCGCAAGCCTGGGGGCAAACTTCTATCAAATCTTTTTCAAGGTGATTTTCCCTTCGATATTTCCGGCCCTCCTCACGGGATTTGCCCTGGCCTTTGCGCGGGGGCTGGGGGAATACGGTTCCATCATATTTATATCCAGCAATATGCCCTACGAGAGCGAAATCGTGCCCCTCCTCATTGTCAAAAAACTTTTGCAGTTTGATTACAGGGGGGCCAGCGCCATAGGCGTAACCATGCTGGTCTGCGCCTTTATTCTCCTTTTCTTCATTAATATTTTACAGGGTTATGCCAAAAGGAGGAGAAAAAATTGAACACTCCCGCGATAATCAAAGAACCCCGGTGGATAAAGCCCGCGCTCATTGGTGCAGCCCTTATCTTCCTGGCGGTTTTTATTTTTATTCCCCTCGTTACCATTTTTTCCCAGGCCCTGGGTTCGGGGTTCAGGGCATATTCCCGGGCCTTCAGCGAACCGGACATTTTCGCCTCCATACGCCTGACCCTCCTTACCGCCCTGATCTGTGTGCCGGTAAATACCGTCTTCGGCGTTATTCTTGCCTGGGTCATTACAAAATTCAATTTTCGGGGCAAGCGCATACTGATCACCCTGATAGAGGTTCCCTTTGCCATTTCCCCTGTTATCGCCGGGCTGCTTTTTATCTTCCTTTTTGGTTCTTTCGGCTGGTTCGGTTCGTGGCTTATGGCTCACAACATCAAGATAGTCTTCGCGGCGCCGGGAATAGTTATCGCCACCGCCTTTGTCACCTTCCCCTTTGTGGCCCGCGAACTCATTCCCCTGATGGAAGAACTGGGCAAAGATGACGAGGAAGCGGCCCTGACCCTGGGGGCCAACGGCCTGCAGACCTTCTTCAAGATTACCCTTCCCAATATAAAGTGGGGACTCCTCTACGGCGTGGTACTGACCAACGCCCGGGCCATGGGGGAATTCGGCGCGGTGGCCGTGGTCTCCGGGGTTATTCGGGGCCTCACCACCACCATGCCCCTTTACATTGAGATACTTTATAACGAATACCAGTTTAACACCGCCTTCGCGGTTGCCTCCCTCCTGACCCTGCTTGCCCTGGTAACCCTGATTGTCAAAACAGTGGTGGAACATTTTATAGCGGAACAAAGAAAACAAAAGCTCGTATAAAGGAATGACGATGAGTATAGAAATCACGCAGGTCGGCAAAAAATTTGGGGATTTTACCGCCCTGGAAAATATCAATCTTACAATTCCCGACGGGGAAATCACCGCCCTCCTGGGCCCCTCCGGGTCGGGAAAAACAACCCTGCTGCGGATCATCGCCGGCCTTGAAACCCCGGACACGGGGACAATCAGCCTCTTCGGCGAGGATTCCACCTGGAAACAAACCAAAGACCGTAAGGTAGGATTTGTGTTTCAGCATTACGCCCTGTTCAAACACATGAGCGTTTTTGAGAACGTGGCCTTCGGGCTGCGGATACGTCCCCGAAGGCTAAGGCCCGACAAGGCGGAGATCCGGCGGAAGGTCTTCAGCCTGCTTTCCCTGGTACAGCTTGAGTCCATGGCCAACCGTCTTCCCGGCGAACTAAGCGGCGGGCAAAAACAGCGGGTTGCCCTGGCGCGGGCCCTGGCCATTGAACCCAAAGTGCTGCTGCTGGATGAGCCCTTCGGCGCCCTGGACGCCAAGGTGCGGCAGGAACTGCGCCGCTGGCTGCGCTTCCTCCATGACGAAATACACATTACCAGCGTATTCGTTACACATGATCAGGAAGAAGCCCTGGAAGTTTCCGATAACATTGTCATTTTGAACAAGGGAAAGATCGAACAAATAGGCGCGCCGGAGGATGTCTACGATCATCCGGCCAATCCCTTTGTCTACGGTTTTCTGGGAAATGTGAATCTTTTTCATGCCCGGCTGGATAAGGGGGTACTCAATCTTAACCACGCGGAAGGCGGCGCGGAAGTTTCCTTTTTTGTGCGGCCCCAGGATGTGGTCATCAGTTTGTCCAACGAAAACGGTAAGGGGGTGGAGGCAAAAATTACCGGCCATCGCATTCTTGGCAGCCGGGTTCGGGTAAACCTCAAAACCATAGCCGGCGAAAAGGAAATTGAGGCGGATATAGACAAAAAACAATGGGCCCTCATCGAAAAGGAAAACCGTGAAACTATATATATCCTGTTTTTCGGCGCGAAAATTTATTCAAAGGATGAAACCTGGAGTGATTATGCCATTTGAAGCGGAGGCCCTGTCCCTGCATCTGCAAACCATTGAAGGACCTGTCGCCCTGGCTTTTAGTTATCAGGCGGAGGACGCGGCGGCCCTGCATTTGCTTTTGCGATGCGGCGCGGATAATTTGGAAGTTTTTACCCTGGATACCCATAAACTTTTTCCTGAAACCGAGGAGTACCACCGGGAACTGGAACGGTTTTTTAATATACCTATACACGCATACTACCCGGACCCGGACGAAGAAAAAGAACTGGAAGCCCGTCTCGGCGAATGGGGCATGCGGGAAAGTCCTGAAAAACGGCGCCTCTGCTGCGATATACGCAAGGTAAGACCCCTGCGGAGGATACTCGCGGGAAAAAACGCCTGGGTTACGGGCCTGCGGGCGGCTCAGTCGGTAACCCGGTCGGAGTTGAAGACGCTGGAATGGGATGAAAAATTCGGTCTTGTAAAAATAAATCCCCTCGCGGACTGGAGCGACGCGGACCTGTGGGCCTATATCCAAAAATACGGCATACCCCTGAGCCCCCTCTACGGCAAGGGGTTCAGGAGCATAGGCTGCGCTCCCTGCACCCGCGCGGTAAAAGAAGGGGAAGACATCCGGGCCGGCCGCTGGTGGTGGGAAAATCCCGAACATAAGGAATGCGGACTGCATATAAGGGAGAAATTATGAGACGGCCTGAGGAAACGGAAAAAGAGCGAAGAGCTTTAACCAGACTGGATAAACTGGAATCTCAAAGTATTTTTATTATCAGGGAGGCCTATAAATCCTTCAAAAATATCGGCATGCTCTGGTCCATAGGCAAGGACAGCACTGTTTTATTGTGGCTGGCGAAAAAAGCCTTCTTCGGTCATGTGCCCTTTGAACTTATCCACATCGACACGAATTATAAGATTCCCGAAATGATAGCCTATCGGGACAGTCTGGCAAAAGAACTGAAACTGCGCCTCGTAGTGGGACAGAACAAAAAGGCTCTGGCGGAGAAGCGCACCTTTCCCGACGGCCTGGACAGAATATCCTGCTGCAAAGAGCTCAAGACCATTCCCCTGCGGCAGACCCTGGACGGCAGCGGAAACCGGCGGGTCTACGATCCCAACCGGGATGTGTGGGAAGAACTGGAAACCGCCGAACCCTACAACGCGGTGATAGTGGGTGTGCGCAGCGACGAGGAAGGCAGCCGTTCCAAAGAGAGGGTCTTTTCCAGCCGCGATGAAAAAAACGAATGGGACGCCAGCGCCCAGCCCCCGGAACTGTGGAACCTCTACAAGACGGAATTCGCCCCTAAAACCCATGTGCGGGTACATCCTCTTCTGGACTGGACGGAGCTTAACATCTGGGAATATATAGCGCGCGAAAAAATCCCCACAATCTCTATTTACTACAACCAGGGAAACGGCAAACGTTACCGCTCGCTGGGCTGTTATCCCTGTACCAATCCTGTGGATTCCGAGGCCCGCAATCCACAGGAAATTATCCGGGAGCTTATCAGCGGAAAATTCAGGAACATCGCCGAACGTTCCGGCCGGGCCCAGGACATAGACGGCGGCGGCACTCTGGAAACGCTCCGCAAAGAGGGGTACATGTAATGGCAATCGCGGCGGCGGCAAGTTCCGAACGGATGAACATAGTCATTACCGGCCATGTGGATCACGGCAAGAGCACACTGGTGGGACGGCTTTTGGCGGATACAGGGTCTCTGCCTGAGGGGAAACTTCAGGCGGTAAAGGATTCCTGCAAAAAGAACGGCAGAGTCTTTGAATACGCCTTCCTCCTTGACGCCCTGGAAGATGAACAGAGACAGGGCATCACCATCGACAGCGCCCGGATATTTTTTAAAAGCGCGGTACGGGAATACATCATCATAGACGCGCCGGGACATATAGAGTTCCTGCGGAATATGCTCAGCGGCGCCTCGCGGGCGGTGGCCGCGGTGCTGGTTATCGACGCAGTGGAAGGGGTAGCCGAGAATTCCAAACGCCACGGACTGCTCCTTTCCCTTCTGGGAATCTCCCAGGTGCTGGTGGCGGTGAACAAACTGGACGCCCTGGACTACGACGAAGCGGTGTTTAACCGTATCAAAAAAGAATATGAGGCATATCTGGAAACCCTTAAAGTAAAGCCTCTTGCCTTTGTGCCCGTCAGCGCCAGGGAGGGCAAAAACATCACTGAAAGCGCGCCGGAGACGCCCTGGTATACGGGAAAAACGGCGCTGGAAATTCTGGACAATTTTCACAACCTTCCCTCCAATGAGGACTCCTTTTTCGCCATGCCGGTTCAGGATGTCTACCGTTTCAGCAATGACAACGACGCGAGGCGTATCTACGCGGGAACCATAGTAAGCGGCGAAATCTCCTCTGGCGATACGGTAAGGTTTCTGCCCTCCGGCAAAGAGGCTCATATCAAAAACATCGAGGTCTGGAACGCTCCGGCAAAGACCAGGGCAATAACCGGCGAGGCCGCGGGTTTTACCCTGGAAGAGGAGATCTACGTCAAACGGGGGGAGGTGATGGTCAAGTCCGGCGAGAACGCCCCTGTCAAAACCGGAGATCGCCTCCGCGCCAATGTGATATGGCTGGGATCCCGGCCTTTCAGGTTTGGCAAAAACTATCTCCTCAAACTGGGAAGCGCCAAGGTTCAGGCCAGGCTTGAAAAAATAGAAAGTTTTCTGGGCGAAGCGGAAAACGGGCAATACGGCGAGCTGCGCCGCCATGACTGCGGCAGCGTGATCCTGAGCCTTGCCCGCCCCATTACCCTCTCTTCTTTTTATGATAACGCGTCCCTGGGGCGCTTCGTCATCGTTGACGGCTACGACGCCTCAGGCGGCGGCATAGTCCTGGAAAATTTAAGCGCGGAGCGGACATGGCAGAGCATGAACAGTTTTGAAGGTCTTGCCGCCGGCGGAGATTTTGAGGAAGAACTTTTTACCTTATTGAAAAAGTATTTTCCCCACCGGTTCCCCAATCTATAATTTTTTTGAGGGCCTCAAGCTGAGCAGTCGTTGGCTCATCAACACCGCTATAATAATGATTACCCCGCCGGCAATACTGAGGGGCGCGGGGATTTCGCCGGTGGCCGCGAAAACCCAGATTGGGTTCAGCACCGGTTCCAGTTGGTCTATGAATACCGCATCGACGGCCCGGAGCCGCTTAATCGAGTAAGCGTAGAGTACAGACGCTATTCCCACCTGAACAAGGCCCAGAAAGAGAATGGCCCCAACGCTCACAGGGGTAAACACAGGCGGCCTGCCAAGAATAAAAGGAATACCCAGAGCAAATGGGACGCAGTGGGATAGAAACAGGCAGAGCGCGGGCGATCCCTTCCGGTTCATCCTGAGAAACACCATGCCCGCCCCAAAACAGACCCCGGCGGCAAGGGCCACTCCGTCTCCCGCGACGCTGCCGCGCTTTAAACCGTTAATAAAAAGGAGCGGCAATCCCGCGCAGATGAGGGCCAGGGCCGCCCACTGCCTTTTTTTGAGCTTTTCTCCTATAAGGAACCAGCCCAGAAGCGCCGCCCATACAGGGGCGCTGTGGTGGAGGAGAATGGCGTTTGCCGGGGAGGTGAGTTTATTCGCCGTTACATAGAGTATCTTCGTGGCGGCGGACGCGCCGGCGGCGGCCAGCAGTAACACTGTTCCTGTTTTTGCGGACTCCGCGGAATAAGAAAACCGGAACATGCTTTTGCCGTTTACAAGAAGCATAAACAGAAGGGCTATTCCGCTGCGCATACCGGAAATTACCATGGGATGCCAGTCAATGTATTTGATAAAAAGCCCGCTGGTACTCCACAAGAGCACGCAGAGCAGCATACATACACTGCCGGAGCCTGTCACAGGAAACCTCCCGGCGGTTTTAATTGTTGTGATACTCCCGAAGATCGCATACCGCCTGCTCGTAGTCGATAAGGGTTGTGATGGACGGCTCGGGGCCGCAGACCTGGCAGCTATGGGCGGGGGCCAGTTTTACCTTGCGGAAATCCATGGTCAGCGCGTTGTAGGTAAGAAGATACCCGTTCAGGAGTCCCTCCATCCCCAGAAGGAACTTGAGGGCCTCGGTGGCCTGGAGGGTTCCGATAACGCCTCCCATGACCCCCAGCACCCCGGCCTGACGGCAGGTCGGTACGGCGTCCGGGGGCGGCGGATTGTGAAACACGCAGCGGTAACAGGGGCCTTTGCCGGGAATATAGGTTAAAAGCTGTCCCTGAAAGCGGATAATCCCCGCGTGGGAAAAGGGTTTTTTCAGCATCACGCAGGCGTCGTTGATAAGGAATTTTACCGGAAAATTATCGGTACCGTCGATAATAAAATCGTAATTTTTGTCATTGATAATATCGGTGATATTGGCCGCGTTGATCCATTCACGGTAGGTGACAACCTGCGCGTCGGGATTCATGGCGTTCATGGTTTCCCGCGCGGACTGTACTTTGGGTTTGCCCACATCGGAGCTCGCGTGGATAATCTGCCGCTGGAGGTTGGAAAGGTCCACCGCGTCGGCGTCGGCAATGCCTATGGTTCCCACTCCCGCAGCCGCCAGATACATGGCCGCCGGCGCTCCTAGGCCCCCCGCGCCGATGATAAGCACCCTGCCTTCCATGATATGCTTCTGGCCTTTCACCCCCACTTCTTTCAGGATGATGTGCCGGGAATACCGTTCAAGCTGTTCATTGGTAAAGGCCACTAGAGGAGTCCTCCCTTCACTACCGTAAGGAGGAAAGTCCCGTCATCCAATTGAGAGACGTTTGTCACCTTATGTCCCTCGTCTTTGAGGCTCCGGGGTACGTTCTGAATAGGCTCGCCGCCGTTGAGCCTGACTTCCAGGACCTCACCGTCTTCCAGTTCCTCTAAAGCCACCTTGGTTTTTACAAAAGTTACGGGGCATACCACATCGGTAATATCCACCCTTGCGCTGGTTTGCCGCGCGTCCGCCTGCCCGCTCATTTAAGGGCCTCCTCCAAATCTTTTTTCAAAACTTCCGCCCCGACCCGGATAAGGGTTTTGCCCATCCGTTCCCCCGCCCTGCCGTGGCTGCGGTAAAATTGAATGGTGGCGTCCGCGGCCTTAAACACCTTGTCCTTCTCAAAAACAATGGGTAAAAGATGAAGCCCTTCTTTTATCTCGTTACCGAACATGCCGCCGAAAGACAAAAGGTATCCGCCCTTTCCCTCCCACGCGCCGGAGGGACAGCTTTTGACGCATTTGCCGCAGTAAACACAGCCCTCTTTTTCAAAGGCAAGGGTCTGTTTTTCCTTATCAACCTTAACTACGCGCGGGGGGCACACCGCTTCGCAGAGGCCGCACCAGCTGCAGTCCTTCTGTTTCCATTCAGGGAAGACGCCCCCCTTGACGCCCAGATCATTTTCCTCCGCCTTAAGGCAGTTGTTCTTGCAGCCCGTTATCCCTATCTTGAATTTATGGGGCAGCTCCTTTCCGAAGTACCGCCCGTCCAGTTCTTCCGCCAGGTTTGTGGTTTCGATGGCGCCCGAGGGACAAACCGCCAATCCCTGACAGGCCGTTACTGTCCGTACCCGCGGGCCGCAGACCCCGACGCTTACCCCGCCGCCGGCCAGTTCCTTTTTTACCGCCTCTATATCCTCAACAGAAATAAAGGGCACTTCCACCCCCTGCCGGGAAGTGAGATGCACATAACCCCGGCCGTACTTTCGGGCGACCTCGCTGATCTTTTGCAGTTGTTCCGCCTTGAGCTGGCCTCCTATAACCTTGAGGCGCATGGAAAACTTATCTTTCTGAATTTGGCGCATGAACCCGCCCTTTTTCAGAGCGGCGTAATCCACCTCTGCCATAATTACCTCCCCGGGAAAAATACTATAGTATTAACTTCGGCATTCTAGGTTAAAACAGCGGTCTTGTCAACGTATCGCATTGCCCCGTATAGAGAGTGAAAGAGAAGTTTCTTGCATTCTTCACTTTAGCTAATATAGTTTATATTTAGCCAATTTATGATATGTATTATTTGCGGGCCCCAATTCAACAGCAGCAAAAAATTTGGTTGCAACGGTGACGGGCACATCGTATACACACACCGGGCTAACTTCAGGCAACTGGTATTCTTACTATCTAACGTCATTTAACAGCGCCGGTGAAAGCGTCCCGTCATCTACAGTTGAGAAGAAAACAACAGGAGGCGCCGGAACAGTTCCTACACCAAACGTACCAGCCGGAGTATCAGCGGACGCTCTTTCTTCAAGCAGCATAAACGTTTCGTGGAATTCCGTAGACAACGCGGCATCCTATAAGATCTATTATGCGGTTGGCTCATCGGGGGCATCGAAGACTCTGGCGGGCACGGTCTACGGGACTTCGTATACGCACACCAGTTTGAATGCCAGCACAACCTATTACTATTTTATCACGGCAAATAATACCATCGGTGAAAGCGGATATTCTTCGGCAAAATCCGCCACGACACCGGCAGTATCCGGGGGCGGCGGGCTTGTGGCGCCGGAGGCGCCGACACTTTTTGTTGCAAAAACCGACCGCGCCAACAATAGGGTTATAATATTATTAGCCTATCCTACCGCGAATAAATCTGAAGTAGATACTTATACTTTTGATTTATACATTGATGGACAGGGGTATTTTTCGTATACCAATGCTCCCGCCACACAGTCTTCTTCCGGGTTCTCGGGACAAACGAGTACAACGGATACATACAATATCCTCATGTTTGACAATACTATGGATTACTCCACAGTGGGAACAAAAGTGTACAAGTATAAAGTTAAAATCACCAAAAACGGGCAATCTGTTTTTACCGATGAGCAAAGGGTTACGGTTGTGAATCTTTAGTAACACAACTGGTAACGCAAAAGTGCGTGGTTGACACAAGGGTGACAGTCACCTTTTGGGGTTAAAACATTAGTCCTAACGCCTTCCGCCGTCCGTGGCGGGAGGCGTTTTATCGGAGATTGGTACGCCCACCCCATCGTCGCAAAAACTAAAAGCGCCTCCGCCCGTTCTTTTCCGAACGCGACCTGCAGGGAAGGGATTTCTTCGTTTTCCGCAATCTGCTTTCTCCCCTTTTTCGACTTCGCGGTGAAAATTCTTTTCCTGTGATTTAGTCTAAACAGACTCTTAAAAAAATCGTTTGCGGCGAAAAATGATGATGCTGATGATGGCGAGGGCGCCCGATACGGCGAGGGTTCCGGCAAAGGCAAAGGGATGGTCCTGAAACGGCAGCACGACGTTCATGCCGTAGATGCTGGCGATGAGGGTCGGCAGCATCAGAATAAGAGATATGGAGGTCAATTGCTTCATGACGACGTTGAGGTTGTTGGAGATAACCGACGCGAAGGCGTCCATCATGCCGCTTAAAATATTGCTGTAGATATTGGCCATTTCAATGGCCTGGCGGTTTTCTGTGACGACTTCGTCGATGAGGTCCGCCTCTTCTTCGGAGAGACGCAGAAGGTTCGGCTTTTGAATTTTTTCGATAAGAAATTCGTTGGATTTCAGCGATGTGGTAAAAAATACGAGGGATTTTTCCAGAATAAGAAGCTGGATAAGCTCGGTATTTCTGACGGCGCGCTGGAGTTCTTTTTCGGTTTGGGCGCTTCTGCGATTTATCTCCTTGAGGTAACGGAGAAAATAGAAAGACACGCGGTTAAAAACAGTAAGAAGAAACGTTTTGCGGTTGTCGAGGGCAAAGTGTCTGATTCTTCCAGCCAGCATATCGCGCAAAATATCACTTTCCTGAAGACAGATTGTCATAATCATGTCCTTAAAAAATATGATGCCAAGGGGAACTGTAAAATACGGCGTTTCACGGTCTTCCTGAAAGACGGGGATGCGGACGATGAAAAAAATCTTATCCCCGTCTTTTTCGACGCGGGCCTGTTCATCAATGTCGAGGATGTCGTTCAAAATATCCGCCTCAAGCCCGTATTCGTTGATGAGGCAGCTTATTTCGTAGTTGTTCGGCTGGGTAATATTGATCCAGCAGTCCGGCTCGGATTTTTCGATGGGCAGAAGAACCTTATCCGCCTGCCGCCAAATTGTCATCATGATTATTTTATTATATATAAATTGAGCGGTTAAGGCAAATGCGGGTATTTCAGCCCAAAAATAATCGCGCCCGTTTAGATTAGACTTGTGAGGAACCCGACCGGGTTTCCGAACAAGTCTATTATATCTGCCCGTGTTCAAGTATCTGCTGCATGATATAGGTCAGAATGTCAAGATCGAGGTCTCCGGCGGAAGCGGAAACTTCCTCGCGCAGGAATTTCCAGTCGGCCGCGTCGAGGGGATATTCCGAGCCGCCGTAATCCATCCAAAAGAGGTCTATGTACGCCCCAAGACCGTAGGCAGTTTCGACAAAGGCACCCGCGGGTTTACCGGAGCGGTTAAAAGTATCCAGAAACCGGAGAAAGACGGCTTCGCCCAGGCTTTGCGGAACATTGCCCATGGCCTGAATGAAAGCCGCGCGGACGGCTTCTACCGTTACATCGAGTCCCTTGTCCCTGCCGTTCATTTTATCCAGGGTTTTGTAAAATCTTTCCGGCGCGTTCATGACAAAAAGAATATCAGAATTTTCTCCGCTCTGCAAACAAAAAATTATACAGGGGTGCACCAATTTTTTCCGTGCGCCTTTTTTGCGAAGCAAAAAACCGGGCTTTCCGCTTCAATCTTTTGGCTATGCCAAAAGGATTTCGGCCCTTTGACCTTTGTATACGGCAAGGGTTTTATAGGGCCTCTTGCCCTGTTGCTGCATTCTCCACAACACGCTCGCGCGTGCGGTTGCCGGGGCATGCTGCAA
>JAISQU010000193.1 GCA_031274005.1 Spirochaetales bacterium | reverse complement strand
ATTTGGCATCCCTGTTCCCAGATGAAGGACTATGAGGAACTTCCTCCCATTGTTATTGACCGCGCGAAGGGTTCGTATGTGTATGATGTTGGCGGCAAGGCGTACATTGATATTATAAGCTCCTGGTGGTGTAATCTTTTGGGGCACTGCCATCCGGCGATTACGGCCGCGCTGCAGGCGCAGCTTGAAAAACTGGAGCATGTTATTTTCGCGAACTTTTCACATGTTCCCGCGATTGAGCTGGCTGAGGCTTTGGCGGGTCTTGTGCCTGCGGGGCTTGCGAAATTTCATTTTTCCGATAATGGTTCGGCTTCGGTAGAATGCGCGCTGAAAATGAGTTTCCAGTATCAGCTTCAGTCGGGGCACGCCGAGAAAAATAAATTTATGTGCCTGAGCGAAGGCTACCACGGGGAAACAATTGGCGCGCTTTCGGTTGGCTCTATGGATGTCTTTACGAAAATGTACAGGCCCATGCTTATTGACGGGGTTTTGCGCATACAGGCCCCGGACTGTTACCGCTGCGCCTTCGGTAAAACCCGCGAAACCTGCGGCTGCGAGTGCGCCGTCCATGCCCGCGGGATGTTTGAAAAACACGCGCACGAAACCTGCGCCTTTATACTCGAACCCCTGGTGCAGGGCAGCGCGGGAATGCGCATATACCCGCCTCTGTACCTGAAACAGATACGCGGGCTGTGCGACCGTTACGGCGTTATCCTTATCGCGGACGAAATAGCGACGGGCTTTGGCCGCACGGGAAAACTCTTTGCCTGCGAACACGCGGGAATATCCCCCGACATTATGTGCCTTTCAAAAGGGATTACCGGCGGGTATCTGCCTTTTTCCCTGACCGTCACAACCGAAGAAATTTACCGGGCGTTTTACGCGGACTACAGCGAGGGCAGGGCCTTTATGCACAGCCATACCTACAGCGGTAATCCCCTTGGCTGCAGCGCCGCGCTTGCTGTTTTGGATACTCTCCGGCGCGAGCGTATTCTTGAGGGCGCCCGTGAGAAAGCCGTGTACCTGAGTGAGGCCCTCAGCCGGGCGTTTGGGGATCATCCGCATGTCGGCGAAATCCGGCATCTCGGTCTTATCAACGCGATTGAACTGGTGCGCGACAAAAAAACAAAGGAGGGTTTTGCCGGCGGCCTGCGCATGGGGTATCAAATCTATAAAAAAGCCCTCGAAAAGGGGCTTCTTCTACGGCCCCTGGGCGATGTGCTGTATTTCAATCCGCCTTTAACGATAGAGACAGAAACCCTTGATGAGGCGGTGCGGCTTTGCAGGGAGGCGGTGGCCGATGTTTTATCGTGATGCGCCCGCCGCGTCCGCTGTTTTGGACGCCCTGCGCGCGGCAGGCATACAGGCGCTGTACACCCGCTTCTCCGCGCTTGACCGTTTTTTCCGCGTAAGCGCCTCGCCGGTTTTATCGCTCAGGGTTTCCTGCGGACTCATCGATCTGGCAAAACTTTTTCCCGCGCTGCGCTATCCGGGCATTGAGGGCGCCGACGCGGCCCTTTTATGCGAAGACCACAGCCCGCCGGAGCCCCGGCGCGTTGAAATATACTTTACCTGCATAGACGGCGAGGGGTCGGCCGCGGACCTGCGGGAAAACCCATGCTTTGATGTTCTGCGCCTCCTGTACAATCCCTTTACCGGCGCTTTCTGCGATCCACGGGGAATATATCCCCTGCTCCGGGCCGCGGCAGTCCGTCCCCGCGGCGGCAGGTGGTCCGCGGCGGCGCTCATGGAAGCAGCGGTTTTAATCTCCCGTTACGCGTACAGCCTCGAAAACCTCGCCGCCGGGGGGCCAAGCGGAGAGGGTTTTCCGCCGGAAACCACGAGAGCATTCCCGCCGGAAGTCCAGCGCGGCCTTCTTGCCTGCATACTGTCGGGCCAAAACGCCTTCGCGGGCCTGAGGCTCCTTGGGGACTCAGGCTTTCTTGACGCCCTGTGGCCCGAACTTGCGTGTATGCGGGAGGTGTCTCATTCAAAAGAATATCACCCTGAGGGGGATGTGTGGGATCACACGCTTGAAACCTTCCGTTACCGGAAAAACACCGGCCTGACCATAGCCCTTGCCCTGCTGCTTCACGACGCCGGAAAACCCCGCGCCGAAGCCGCCGGAGGCCGCCGCTTTGACAAACACGCCGAAATCGGCGCCCTCATCGCGGAAAAGTTCTTAAACCGTCTCGGATTCCCGCCGGCCCTCACAGGGGATGTGGTCTTTCTCGTACGCAACCACATGCTTCCCGGCGTCATAAAAACCCTGCCCGCCTGCCGCACTCAGG
Source organism: Spirochaetales bacterium (assembly GCA_031274005.1). Classification (GTDB taxonomy): domain Bacteria; phylum Spirochaetota; class Spirochaetia; order DTKZ01; family DTKZ01; genus JAISAF01. Next base: position 26,494 of record JAISQU010000193.1, on the reverse strand, counting down.
GCATCATGGAATCCCCCCTCTTTCCCATGCTTCTGGAAGTGTACCGCTGCGACCTGTCCTCAACCTTCCGCGGCCCGGACGGCTACTACGAGGCCTGCAAGGTCTACCGCGCCTTTCTCAAACACCGGAAGAATCCCTATCGCGGCTCCGACGGCAAAAAAATCCGCAAAATGGGAGATTACGTTGCCATATAGTACCTTGTTTATACAAACCGCGCTTCCACTTTTCCGAATGACGAATACTCCGCAACAAACACATCTCCCCGCGCCGCGGAAACCGCGCCGAAAAACGCGCCGGACAGAATTATCTCCCCCGCTTTAAGCTGTACCCTGTAGTCCCACAGGCGGTTCGCGAGCCACGCCACGGCGCCCGCGGGGTCCCCAAGAACAGCGGCGCCCGAACCTTCGCCCGCGGGGTTTCCGTTTTTAAAAAGCTTCATGGTAACCGAAGAAAGGTCCACGTCCCGTATCCTGATCCGGGCGGAACCCAGCGTATAGCGGCCGGAGGAGGCGTTGTCCGCGATGGTATCGGGCAGTTTGATTTTCCAGTCCATGACGCGGCTGTCGACAACCTCAAAGGCCGCCGATACATAATCGGTTGCCCTGCGTACATCATCGGCCGTTACCTTGCCTCCCGACAGGCTGTCTTTGAGGACAAAGGCGATCTCCCCCTCAATTTTCGGCTGCGTAAGAGCGCCGGCGGGTACTTCCCCGTTTTTGCAGTCCATAAAATCAAAAAGGTGGCCGTAGTCAGGTTCGTGCACGCCAAACTGCTCCTGTATCCCCCGCGAGGTAAGGCCAATCTTCTTGCCGGAGATCCTGCAGCCCGCCAGAGAAAGCCTCTGCACATTAACAAGCTGGATGCGATACGCGTCGTCCACGCTCAGGGAGGGGCAGCGTTCCGTCAGGGGTGGAACAGGCGTACGGTTTTTTTCCGCTTCGAAAAGCTCATCGGCGAAGCTCCTGATTTTTTCCTCGTCCATATGATGTCCTTCTAAAAGGTATTTATAAGCACGGTCGTAACAATAAAAGAAAAAATTCCCCCCGCCGCGATTCCGGTGATGATTTCCGGCGGACTGTGCCCCACCATTTCAGAGAGGTTTTCATGCTCGCCGGGAAAATGCCGGGCCGTAAGGCGGTTCAAAAGTTCCGCGTGTTTCCCGACGGCGCCCCGCAGGCGAAAAGCGTCGTAAACGACGATGGCGGCAAAGACAAAGCACACAGCGAATATATCCGAGAAAAAACCATTCCGCATCCCCACGGCAACAGACAGGGCCGTAACAAAAGCGGAATGGGCGCTGGGGACGCCGCCCGGAGAGGTAAAGTAACAGGGCGCAAAGCGTCTTTCCCGTACAGAATAAAAGACTGCTTTGAAAGCCTGGCATAATATCTGCGCCGAGACAGAGGCAATCAGCGCGAAAGGAAAATCTCCCATAAGATTCTATATCACAGGAGTTCGGCCTTTGCCAAGGAGCTGGGTGCACCAATTTTTTCCGTGCGCCTTTTTTGCTTCGCAAAAAACCGGGCTTTCCGCTTCAATCTTTTGGCTGCGCCAAAAGGATTTACGCTGCAATCCCTGGCGCGACCCAGGGGCTTCCGGTGATTTTGAACGGAAAAAATTGGTGCACCCGAGAGCTTGCTCTTGGGTAGTTCATTATGATATTCTGTACGCACCCCATTAAGGAGCAATCACAGATGGAAAACGATGTTGCGCAGGTTGTGGCGAGCCTGCATCCTTTGGAAGTGCGCATACTGCACGCGTATAAACCGGGAGATGTAATAGATTCGGGCCGTCTGGCCAAAGACCTTGGTTACAAGATAGGGCAGTCAAATCAGGCGGTAAGCTGGCTTGCCGCGAGAAATCTTGTACAGGAAAAAACGCGGGTAAGCCACACTTTTTATGAACTTACCGAGCTGGGCAGCGAATATGCCCGCAGCGGCACGCCCGAAGAGCGGATTGTACGCCTTCTGTCGGAAAAAGGCGCCCTCGCTTTGCCGGAGATTGCGCGGGCGCTGGGCCTCGATACACGGGACACCGGTTCCGCCTTCGGCGCGTTGGCCAAGGATGGCGTCCTGCGCATGGACGAAAATAAAAAAACTTCCCTGGCGGACGGCGCTTCTTCTGTTCGGATGACCCGCACGCGGGCTCTTCTGGACAAGGCTCTTTTGAACAGGGCTCTTCTGGATCTGGCCGGAGGCGTCGGTGTGCTGGATGAAACGGAGCTGTCCAAAGACGACCTGGAACTTGTTCGGAGCATGAGTAAAAAACGGGGCGCGGCCTCTTCGCCTTTCAGGACCATTGAGCGGGAGGAGGTTTCCTACGTTCTTCTGCCTCAGGCGGAAGCGGTGCGGCGGGCTCTGGAAAAAGCCGGCCTTTCCGGTGAGGAGATCGGCGTTCTTACCGCGGATATGCTCGTCAAGGGAACCTGGAAAAATGTTTCCTTCCGCCGCTACAACCTGAGCTCGCAGGCGGCGCGTGTTCTTCTGGGGCGCACAAACGCGTACTGCGATTTTCTGCGCTCGGTCAAGGACAAGCTCATCTCCCTTGGCTTTGAGGAGTTCGACGGCTCTCTTGTGGAGACGGAGTTCTGGAACTCCGACGCGCTCTTCATGCCGCAGTTTCACTCGGCCCGCGACATTCACGATGTGTATCATCTGAAACATCCCACGCACGCGAAACAGATTGAACAGCCTTATCTCGACCAGGTTGCCGCCGCCCACGAAAACGGTTGGACAACCGGAAGCCGCGGCTGGCAGTACAGCTTTGACAGGGACTTTACCCGCAGGCTTATTCTGCGCAGTCAGGGCACGGTGCTGTCGGCCAGGCAGCTTACCCGCGCGAAGATTCCGGGAAAATATTTCGGCATAGTGCGCTGCTTCCGCTACGACCAGGTGGACGCGACGCACCTTTCGGATTTTTATCAGACCGAGGGCATCGCCATAGGCGAAAGCGTCAACCTGAAAACACATTTGGGTTTTTTGCGCATGTTCGCTGAGGAGGTAGCCGGAGCGACCGAGGTCAAATATGTACCGGGTTACTTTCCCTTTACAGAGCCTTCTATAGAAGTGCATATCAAACACCCTGTGCTCGGCTGGTTTGAGCTGGGCGGTTCGGGAATCTTCCGGCCCGAGGTGACAGAGGCTCTCGGCGTTCATGCGCCTGTTCTGGCTTGGGGCATAGGCATAGACCGCATGGCCCTGATGAGTCTGGGCATCAACGATTTACGGGAACTTTTCTCGTTTAACCTTGAAAACGTCCGTCTGAGGAGGAGTAAATAAATGCCAAAAATTGAAGTCAGCGAAAAAAGATTTTATTCCCTCATCGGCAGGAGTTTTTCTCACGACGAACTGGAGAACCTTCTTCCCGCCGCGAAGGGAGAACTTGATGAGGTCCTCGCCGACGCGGGCATCCTGAAACTTGAGCTCAACGATACGAACAGGCCCGACCTGTGGTCAACGGCCGGCCTCGCCCGCCTGCTGAAAATCTACACAGGCGGGCAAATCCCTGTGTACGATTTTTTTTCACGCGCCGGCGCCATGAAGGACTCAGGCGCCCGTGAGATTATCGTTGACCCCGGCCTGAAGGACATACGTCCCTTTATCGCGGCCTTCGCCGTCAAAGGCGGAAAAATCGACGAACCCGCGCTTATCGATATTATCCAGTCTCAGGAAAAACTCTGCTGGAACTATGGCCGCAAGCGCAAAGCCATAGCGATGGGCGTATACCGTTCCGGCCTGATTGCCTGGCCCGTGCGCTACGACGCCGCTGATCCGGATACAACCCGCTTTCAGCCCCTGGGCGGCGAGCGCGCCATGAGCCTGCGGGAAATTAACCGCGAACACCCCAAGGGCATAGAGTTCGGACACATTACAGAAGGTTTCGCGAAATTCCCCTTTTTGCGCGACTCAAAGGGAGAGGTGTTAAGCTATCCGCCTGTCATCAACTCCGCGAGCATAGGCGCGGTTGAAATAGGCGACGAAGAGCTTTTCATCGAGCTTACCGGAACCGAAATCCATTCGCTTCTGCACGCCCTGTCCATTGTCGCCTGCGACTTTGCCGATCTGGGTTTTACGATTCTGCCCGTAAAGGTGCGCTACCCCTACGACACGCCTTTCGGCCGCGAAATCACCACGCCTTTTTATTTTCAGACCCCCCAGGAGGCTGAACTTTGCGCAGCGGAGAAAATTCTTGGCGAGAGTTTTTCCGCGGACGAGGCGGTGAGGTGCCTTGAGCGTATGGGCTGCGCGGCGCAGGTCCGCGGCACGAAGGTGCGCGTTAACCCGCCAGAATACCGGAACGACTTTTTGCACGCGGTGGACATCATCGAAGACATCATGATAGGCAAGGGCATGGACCACTTCAAGCCTGTAACTCCGCAGGAGTTCACCGTGGGCCGCCTGAGTGACGCGGAAATTCTTGCCCGCAAGGTTCTTCCCGTGATGGTGGGGCTGGGCTTTCAGGAGATGATTTTCAACTACCTGGGTTCGCGCAGGGATTTTGTCGAAAAAATGAATGTTCAGGAAGGCGACATTATCCGGATTTCAAACCCCCTGTCAGAAAACTACGAGTTTGTGCGCAACTCGATTCTGCCCTGCCTTTTGCAGGCCGAAAGCGTTTCCTCCGGCGCCGTGTACCCGCACAACATGTTTGAAATCGGCAAGATCGCGCGCCTTGACCCTTCGCAGAACTACGGCGCGGTTACCCTGTCGGCGCTGGGCTTTCTTTCCGCTTCGGCCGACACGGGCTTCAACGCAGTCAACTCGCAGGTCGCGGCAGTGCTATATTATCTGTCGGCCGCTTACACTCTTGCCGAAGCGGATGACCCCCGCTTCATTCCCGGCCGCTGCGCCAGGGTTCTGATAGGGGGAACGCCCGCCGGCATCTTCGGGGAAATCCATCCCGCGGTGCTGGAGAACTGGGGCATTCAGATGCCCTGTACCGCGGCGGAGATTAATTTGGACGCGCTGAAGTAAAAATATTCTCAAAAAAGTTGTTTTCCGGCAAATTCCGTGCGATACTAGAAAGGTAATGTCGGATACTGTAGATCTCAATCCCGCGGTGCTGATTCCCTATCCGGGGATAAGCAGTAACCCGGAAGAGCAGGATATTTTTGTCTGCCTCAGGCCTGAATCCAACGGTGTTCTGGTAGAAAGCATCATGCTCAAGGTGATTCAGCACAATCCCGAGTTCAAGAAGCGGCTTGTGCTGGTTTACCTCGCGAATCTGCCCGGCGAGTTTATTCTGCGTAACCGCGTCACGGAAGACCATTATCCGGTCAAGATAAAGTTTGCCGACCTGGGGTCGAAAATTTTTACCCGCGCCATGAAAGAGGCTTTCAGTAAAAGATTCAAAGTTGATTTCGCGCGGGCCCGGATTCTTGGGGCATTCGAGGCTCTGGATGCCCTATCGATGAGCTGCGAAGAGCTTTTCAATACATGGGTGCCGGACGAAGATATTATGATAATCAACGGCCAGACTATCAAAAAAATCAGAGGGGCGTATGTCGTAAACTGCGACATTCCCGCGCTTCTGCGCATAAAATATAAGGGCGCGAACATCGCCGTCATGATTTTCCGTACATCGATGAACTACGCCGGGTTTACGCAGGTTGTACGCCTGATGGAAAAGGCCCTTCTCGACGCGCGGGTTCTTTTACCGGAGCGCCCCACCGAGCACATTTTCCACTATTCAAAAGGGCCTTTCGAACAGGTTTCAGACGGCATGGGTTACCTGTATACTCCCGACGCTGTTCATATTCCCCTGGCGGACCTGCCGTTTTCGCGTTTTCTGGCCTCGCGCGGGCTGGATTTTTCCATCCTGAGAGGGCTTTTGCTGCATCCTGTTGTTCAGTATGAACGCGCGGACGGAACCTTGCGGGAAGAAAATATTTATGTGTATACGCGCGGGGCTTCCTATGAAGAAGCGTGGGAAAAAGTCGGCGCCATAAAGTCGCAAGCCCTGCTTGTTCCGGATTCGCGATAGCCTCAATCCGGGTTCAGGTTTGCCGTACGCACATACGTTTGGGCGATTTTTTCTATATCGGCCTTCTGCAGATCGCGGGTAAGTTCCTCCGCGCGCGCTGTTCGCAGATAGAAAAGCCATGCGCGAACGGGTTTGCCGTATATATCCGACACGGCGCGGGCATAGACGGCAAGCTGGCCTATATGGCGGCCGGGATCCTGAGCGCTGTCTGTTTTGAAATCTACAACATGCATAAAATTATCCGCTTCAAAGAGAAGGTCGATCTGACCGGTAACAGGCGCGCTTTTTTCCTTTCCGTCCGCGCCGCGCACCTTAACCATGGTCAGGATGGAGAACTCCGTCTGCCTGCAGCCGGAGGCAAGGCTGAGCCTGCCCAAATCCGAATCAAGAAAATCCTGTGTCATTTTTTCCGCGGCCAGCCGGACAGCCTGGGCCTCTTCATCTTCAAGGCGCGCGCGCATTTTTGGAGGAATAAAGGCGGGTCTTCCCGAAATGCGGGTTTCCAGAAAGCTGTGAACGATGGTCCCGAAGTCAGCCGCCTCAAGTTTTGCCTTTTTGAGGATGGCCTCAAGACTCTCCTCCCCGGCCGGAGGTTTTGCCTTGTCCGCCTGATCTCCGCCGGAAAAGTCAAACTCAGCCTGGGCATATTCATCCTCCGTATAATGCAGAGAGCTTGCGGGAATGCTGACAGGAAGCGCCGCAGAGGGTTCAATCGTACGCGCTTTTTCATACAGCCCGGCGGCGCCTGCCGCGGCCGCTTCCATGGAAACAAGAGTCTGCTTTTCCGCGCCGGCCGGGGCCGCCAGAGCGCGCAGTTCGCCGCGCGTATGCAGGGGTACAGCCTCAATTGTAAAAGGCCGCCGGCTGTCTTGAGAACTCAAAACAGGCAGAAGAAGATCAAGGAAACTGGAATACTTTTCGCCCTCATGTTTGTTCCTGTCCGCGATTTTCTTTTCCCGAAGCAGGGCAAGCCTTTCGCGTATCAGCTCGTCAGAATACTCCATGGCGGAAAGGTCCTTGAGTTTTTTTTCTTCCCTGGTTTGTTCCGGCAGGCTTGCGGTAAAATACAGACAGCTTTCCGCCCGTGTCATGGCGACATACAGGAGTCTGCTCAGCTCCGCCTCTGTTTTCTTTCTTTCTTCGTCCTGCTGAAGGGCGTAGAAAAAATTCCCGCACGGGTCAGGCAATTCTTCGGCCTGGGGAAGATTCAGTGAGACGCCCCATTTTTCGTGAAAGTATATGGGATCGCTGTTACCGCGCCGGGAGCCGCCGGATGCCCCGCCGCAGATAAAGACCACGGGAAACTCCAGACCCTTGCTTTTGTGGATAGACATAATCCTGACGCCCGCCGCCCCCTCGCAGGGAATGTCCTGGTCATCGGGTTTTTCTTCTTTTGTGGCCAGGGCTTGCAGGTATTCCAGAAAATCGGTCAGGGATTTGCCGCGGTTGTCAATATCCTGCGCGAGCTTGAAAAGCACGTCAAAGAGTTCCGTATAAACCTGAGCGGGGGCCGACCACAATGTTTCGTAGCGGCAGCCTTCGTTGTACCACAGGCGGGTAACAAGATCGCTGACAGAAAGCGTACGCGCGGCCTGAGCCAGTTCGCGGTACCGGGCCGCTGTTTCGCTGTATAACTCCTGCTCGGCCGGAGGCAGGCCCTGCGCAAGCTCCGCGCGAAAAGGCTCGCCCTCATCCAGCATACAGGCGGCAAGGCTAAGATCGCCGAGGCGCGCAAAGGGCGAACGGATAACGGCGGCATAGGCAAGGCGATCCCGGGGGTACGCAAGAAGGCGCAGAAGCATATAAACATCGTTGATGGGCGCGTCCGTAAAAAGCCCCGCGGGTTTGTCCGCGCTGAAGGGTACGCCAAAATCCTTGCAGAACTTTTCCAGAGAATGCTGGTGAGAGTAGGTTCTTTGGAGTATGACAAAATCGGTATAGCCGCAGGGCTCCAGCGTGACCCCGCTGTCTTTACGCCTTTTTATGAGCAGCCGCGAGTCCACCATCTGTTTTATGCGCCGTACGATAAAAGCCGCTTCCAGATCATGACAGGTGAGCGCGGCCTTATCCGCACGGGGCATCCGGCCCCTGTCTAGAAAACAAAAATGCACAGGCGGAGTAAGCCTGTCCTCCGCGGAGACTTCTTCGGGAGAGTACATCCGCGTATAGGCTGCCTCAAAGTCCGGAACTTCGGAAGAACCGTTCACAGGCGAAAGAAATACCGCCTCCGGCTTCCCGGCGGACGCGGTTTGTTCTCCCTCCGGGCCAATGCCGCCGAAGATGCGGTTAAAGGCTTCAATCAGGATGGCTTTTGAGCGGTAATTGTTTTTCAGGTTCAGCGCCGGCCGGCCGCCTGCTCCCGCGTCCAGCGTCTTCGCAAGGCTGCGAAACACCGAAACATCGGCGCCGCGAAAGCGGTAGATGGACTGTTTCTCGTCGCCCACAAAAAACATTTTGGAGGAGTCAAGCTCGCCGGGGCCGGGCACGCCCTTCTCCTGCCTGCCGGGTTTTTCCGACAAAAGAAAAATCAAGTCCCGCTGCAAGCCGTTATTGTCCTGAAACTCGTCGATCATGATGGCCTTGATGCTGTCACGGTACACGGCCCTGATGTCGGGATGGTTCGCAAGGGCGTCTACCGCCAGACGGGATATGTCATTGAAACAGAGGATTCCCGCGTGACGCTTTTTATTGTCGAATTCCCCGAAAAATTTCGTTAAGAGGTGAAATATAGCCTCCGTGATGTCTTTCTGCAGTATGCTGTTTGCGAGAACGGCCAGCTTTCCCGCGCTCTCCCGCAGTTGTTTTAGCGCCTCTTTGAGAACAGCGTATTCGGCCCCGCCGTAGCGCAGGTTCGCGGAGCTAAGCCGCGACAGAAAATCAAAATACGCGCGCAGCCGCTGTTTTGCCGTTTCCCGCGCCGCGGGATCCGGACTCGTATCCAGAAGAGGCCCGGTATCCGGTTCGGGCGGGATGGGACAGGCAAGGGCCTGCTGTACATGCAGGTAGAGCCTGCCGCGGTCGGTTATTTTCGGCATCTCCCCCATAATGACACCGCAGCGCCGCGCCGTTGCCTGAATGGTCTGCTTCCATTCTTCGAGGATTTTTTCTTCCTGATTGCGCAGAAAGCCCGCGAAGTCCGGAGGGCTTGTAACAAAGCCGTAACTCAGCACGGTCCGGGCAAAAAGTTCTTCCGCGATGATCTGGATTTTTTTGTTTGCCAGAAGCGCCTGCAAAGCGGGGTTTTCCCGGTTGTCCAGCACGAAAGGCAGCGCCGCCTCAAGAGCCAGTTCCCTGACGCCGGAGTCGTCGACGGCAAAGTCGGGGCTGATTCCATAGCGGCGGGCAGCCGTCCGCGCGATACCGGCGCAGAAAGAATCAAGGGTGCTTATGCGCGCCTTGTGAAAATCGGCAAGCGCCGCTCCGGCGCGCGGCTGATCCCTGTGGGCTTCGAGCATTCCGTGGATACGGCTATACATTTCGTTAACCGCTTTATTGGTAAAGGTGAGGGTAAGAATCTGGTCAACCGTCAGGCCCTTTTCCATAACGAGCCACGCGTAACGCGCGGCAAGAGTTTTTGTTTTTCCCGATCCCGCGCCGGCCGCCACGACAACATTGTGCTCGGCCGTTGCCGCCAGCCTCTGGTCGCCGCTAAGTTTACCAAGAATCTCTTCGCAGCTCATAGGGCATCCTCCCGGCGGGAGTTCAGCGAATAGGTCGTGCGGCATATCGTCCTGTAATCGCAGGCCATGCAGGTCTTGAAGGGCACGCTTTTTGGCGAGAACTCCAGAGTCCTGACTGCCTGGGCAAATTCCCGCGCATTTGTATCCAGAAGCCTGACGGTCTGTTCGTATTTTTCGCGCGGGCCGCGGGAGTCTTTTTGTGAATAATCGAATACGGACAAAATCAACTGCTTTTGAATGCTGAAAAAGTACGCCCCGCCTACAGGGGTCCTCGCCGCTTCTTCGTACAATCGTACATACATCGCTATCTGAAAATCTTCCAGGGCTGACGCGGAGTCTTCCGCCGTACTGCTTTTTTTGCCGGGCGTCACATTGCTTTTGTAATCTATAATGACGGGTTCGCCTTCGGGAGAAATTGAGACGCGGTCGATTTTTCCGGCAAAGATCATATCCTCCTGAATGAACCCCAAAGTTTTTTCCGTATAATCGGACACCGCGTAACCATCGAATTCTTTGGCCTCAAGCATGAGAAGTCCGCACAGACGCCGCGTGATTGTATCGGCCTGCGAAACCAGAAGAGGCCGCATCAGGGGGCCCTGAAAGGCGCAATAGTGCTGCGTCTCATCCTGAGTATAGTCTCGCGCCCAGGAAAAATATTTTTCAAGATGCGCGGACTGAAAGCATGAGTCCTCGTTCCGTATTCGGATAAACAGCCGCTCCAGAATTTTATGATAGAGATTTCCCATGGAAACCTCGTCCAGCAGTTTCGCCTCAAGAGAAAAAACAGACAACGAAAGGATTTTCTCAAAGAACCAGAGCGCCGGACATGTAAAAAACTTCCCCAGGTCCGTGGCGGACAGCCTGATGTATTTTTTACCGGCGCCATGTACGCCCCCGCGCTTTTTTCTGTCAAGCGCGGCATCCAGTGATGCGTCCCACTGGATTTCTTTTATCCGGTCTTCCACCGCGCGGGAAATCTCTTCGCCCGCGCTGAAAGGCTGCCGCAGAAAGTTAAACTTCCGCGTGTCCGCCGCGGCAAGAGCAGCCCTCCACACGCCGAAGCCTTCTTTTTGTACAGGAAAAAGCGCGGGAGGAAATTGCGCCCCGCCGTCCGGGCTTGAGCGGACGCTGCCCGCCTGTGACCACCACAAGCGCTCCGCGATAAAAGGATCATCCGCGGCGGGAGCGGCGGGCTGCGTCCGGCCGGAAAAACAACTGTGAGGTATGGCCCAGCCCGTGAAAGTTTTTTCCGCCGCGCTGATGCGCAGAAAACCGGCGGCCCGGCGGCCGCCGGCGGATGAAGATTCCCCCTCCGGCGGCTGATAAAGCCGGAAAAAAGCCTGCGAAGCATCGGTATCGGCAAGGCCCAGCCGCGCGCGTTTGTCCTGGCGCAGAAAACCCAGGGGCTTATAGAGAACCGTCGCGGCGTTCTGGCTGACATTCAAAACAAAATGAGCGGAAAAAGCAGACGCCGCGGCGACCCTGTAAGGAAAAATATTCACGCCGCCTTCTTTGTTTGCGGGTACATACTGCTTTTCCCTCAAATGGGCAAGATAAAAACCAAAAGGCGAATCCGGCGTAAGATCGGGATACTCCTCCGAAACCTGGATAAGAGAGGCGAGCTCTTCCATACAGCGGGTCAGAACCGCCGTTGCCTCGGTTCCGCTTTTTTCCCGCGAAAGGTATACGGGGAAAAGAGCCTGAAACCTTCCGCGAAGCTCCTGAAAGCTGCGGGAATCCGTCATGGCTTTCAGATGACGCTTTAGCCCCCGGTAGTAGCGGCCCAGCCCGGCGTCCGCGGAGGCAAGGGCCTCTTCCCATACATCAACGGGCCTGCCGTCTTTTCTGAAACCAGCCACGCAATTATTCTCCACGCCAAAGCCTATAAGATCCCGGTTTGTACCGGGCTGCTCCCAGGGCAGCCGGGCGTCCAGAAGCAGCGCCTTCAGCGATGTAAAAGAAAACGCGTTGGCGATGCAGGCTTCAATAAGCGAAAAAATATTTCCCGCCCCGTAATCGGCAAGAGGCTTTCCCGCCCTGCGGCGGGCAGGAATATTGTACAGGCGCAGTTCTCGTAAAAGGCAGCCTTCCATATCTTCCAGATCAGGAACGCTTACCGCGATATCCTCACAGGGAACCCCTTCATGATGCAGCCGCAGAATCTCCAGAACCGCCGCGCGGATCTCCGCCCGCGCGGAATCGTAGAAAAAAAGGCGGGGCAGGGGCGCGCCGCTTTGCACATGAACAAGGCGAATAGTCTTTTCGTTTTTCAGGAGAAACTCATACTCCGCGAAATCCTCAATAGCCTCGGGAAAAAAAATGAAATAAACATGATTCCTGTCGCCCAGCGGCGGCTTTATCCAGGACGGTTCGAAAAGATTTTTGGCCTCAAGAAATTCCGTATATTCTTTTTTGAGAATGCCAAAGTCGCGGTCCTCCTCGTCGGGAATATAATCCGTTCCGCTCCGCGTTCGATCTTCCCACAGCGCCAAAGACGGCAGCATAGACGCGATCTGCGCCGTAAATATCCCGCCGTCTTCCGCAAAACGGGGAGGAATAAGCGCCGCAAAAAATTTTTGCCCCGCGTTTTTTCGTATAAGTTTCTCCGCAAAAAGTCTGCGCAGCACGCCGTACACCGGCTTTTTGTCCTGCAAGTCCGCGCGGATAACAGACTCCTTAAAATGGTCCCAGGCCAGAAAACGCCCCGTCGCCACGGACCTGCGCCCGGTAAAGTCACATATTTTCCGCGCCCAGCCGGAAGAAGCGGTTTCCGAAGGAAAGACGAAACAGGAGTTCGGGTTGTCTATTTCACCCCTGATGATGTCGATAACAATATTCATATATGGAACTCTTCATGAGACCCAGTATACCGTGAAAGTGTTCCCGCCGCAAGGCAGCCGACTTCCCGTCCATCGGGACGGGAAGTCGGCGCCGGAAATTGCGGTGTTCCTGGCGCAGGCTCTTCCCGCGGGGTATGTTGATTTATCCTTTATCTTACCGATAAATACAGTGAGATGATGTATAAACTGATTCAGCATCCCCTGTTCTGGCTCTTTTTCGCGGGATTCTGTGCGGGCGCGGTTATCGCCCTTCTGACCGTACGGCCGGAAAGCCGCGCCGATCCCCGGAAATTCCGCGCTCGCAGGCCGGCAAAAATATATCTGCTTCTGACGGGCGCGGTCGCGTGCCTGACCATTGGCCTGTTCGCGTCCGCCCCCGGCGGCATTCCGCTGCGTTTTCTGAGCTCTCCGTTTGCCGGCGTCCTCTCGGGCGGCCTTGGCCTGCGTTTCAAAAAAGCCGCGGGAATCCCGCTCCTCGCGCTTGGCATCGCGGCGGCGGCAGCCGGGACCGCGGCTCTCTCCGGCTGGAATGTCGCCGACCCGCGCGCCGCCGCGGCAAGCGTCATTGTCCTGAGCCTTGATGAGTCCGGCGCATCCCTGTCCGTATCGGCGGACGGAGCGGACGCGCATAAACGCGACCAGATTGTGCGCGTCCCGGCAGCCGGGCTGCGCGTCAAAACGGAATTCCTCGTTTTCCCGCCGCCCTATCTTGTCTTCCGCGCAATCCCCCTGTACAGGTTTGTGGCTATTCTCGCCTCGGACGGCGAGCACCCGCTGGAAACCGCCGGGCCCTCAGCCTGGGAGCAAAAACTCCTCGCGCTGCCCGGCGTACGCATTGAAACAGTTGAAACCGAACTGCCAAACCCGCGGCTTTTCTCCCTGTACGCTCTGACCATAGATCCGCAGGGCGCGGTGCTGGTCAGCGAAAAACCCGACTACAGAGCGCGCGCCGGAGTACAGTGAAACCCTCCAAAAATTACGGATTTTCCCCCTGCCCTGCCGACAATATATAGAGGATGATGATAACACTGTACCGCGCCGATCCGGCGGGAACGGCGCATTACTACACCCTGCACGACAGGCAGGGACATCTATTCTCGCACTACAGTTTTACCGCCGCGTGGGGCAGAAACCTTGCGCGCGCGAGGGAAAAAGTCTACCAGTTCGACAATCAAAGCGACATGGACGCCAAAATCCGCGGCCTTATCAGGGAAAAGCTCACCCGCGGCTACAAAGTCCTGTATTCTTACCTGCGCCCCAATGAAATGCCGGGCCTCCGCCCTATCCTGAAAAAATACGCCGCGGGCTGAAACCCTAACAAAACCTGCGGCTGTCCCGCCTTGCGGCGGGCACGCTATCACAAACAGGTCTGATATGTATATACTGTGAAGTATGGAAAATCTTGAAGCGCGGGCGCGGCGAATCGTCGAGGTCTGGACGAAAAAACTCCCTGTAACTCCCGGAGGATACGCGGAAAACGTTACTTCCGGCTGGACGGAAGAACCGGTAACAAGCCGTACCCTGGCGGCGCAGGCGCGGCTTGCCTACACGTTTTGCCATTGCCGCCTCGCGCAGCCGCGGCTCTCCGGCGTAGCTGCGGAGGCGGTAGACGGATTTATGCGCGTTTTCTGGAACCCCGGCCTGCGGGGATGGATACATTCGGTCTCCCCGCAGGGAGATCCCGAAGACACAACCATCGATACCTGGGATCAGAGTTTTGGCCTTCTCGCCCTGGCTTGGGATTTTCGCGTACGCGGCAATCCCGGTTCAAAAGAAGCGGCGCTGAAAGCCCTTGCCGGCCTGAACGAATACGCCGCCGCTCCCGCCGGCGGTTACCTTGAACGCAGGGAAGGGGGCAAAGCGGCCTCGTATCCGGGAAGCCCTTCGGCGCGGCGGCAGGACCCGCACATGCATCTGTTTGAGGCCTTTATTGCCTGGCACGCGGCGGATCCCTCCGGCCCCTGGCTTGAACAGGCGCGGGCCATACTGAGGCTTTTGCGCGAAAAATTCCGCGGGCCGAAGGGCGGCCCCCTTGCGGCATACTTTGACGCCGATTTAAATCCCGCTCCCGGCGACGCGGGCAAAATCCGCATACCCGGCGACCACTATGAATGGACGTGGCTTTTGCGCCAGTACGAAAAAGTCTCCGGCGATTCATCTGTGCAAAAAGACGCCGAATCCCTTTACGGTTTTGCCCAAAATCACGGAAAAGACTCCGGCGGCTTTGCCGTCTATGCTGTAGACGAAGCGGGGAATCTTCTTGACGGCGCGAGGCTCTTCTGGCCGCAGCTTGAGATGCTCAAAGCTCACACGGCCATATATGAATGGACAGGCGGGGCGGCCGTCCGCGAAGAGGCGGAAAAAACAATTAAAATCATCACGGAACGCTATTTGCGCGGCGATGAGCTTTTCTGCAACAGGATAGAGGCAAACGGCGCCCCTGAGGCTTCGCCAACAGCAACGCGCCTCATCTACCACCTCTTTGTGGCGGCGTGTGAGGCCGGACGGGTACTATCAGCCTGTTGCGCTTAAGGCCGGGCTATTGCCGCAATGGGCCGGCGACGTTCAGAGCCGTCTTCAAAGGCGCCGATATATCCGTTGCCTTCCATATTTCTGCCGGGTATCATAATTAACCGGTGTCGTGTCTTGCGCCGCCGGTATTACCGGACGGCCTTCCATGCGCCGGATTGTCGCGGCCCGGTGAGCCTTCATTATTTCGCTTTTCTCGAACTTTTCGTTGTTCAGCAGATTATAGATTGCTTTTTTTCCCTGCGGTTTATCCCCTGTTTTCGTATAAACAAGGCAGTCGGGTTGTTCGGAAACCCCGGGCGGGGTTTCTCTTGAGTCTCACTTGTTACTGCAAACTTTTTACAAGTATCCTGCTTTTGCGCGCGAGGTTGTAGGACGAACGTTTTTTCTCGGGAAGGCTGGAAAGATCTCCCTCCTCAAAACCGAGACTCAAAAACCAGTCGGTCGTGCGGGTCGTCAGGACAAAGACCTTTGTCAGGCCGCTTTTTCTTGCGAGCTCACACAGATAATCCACAAGGCGCGGACCAACGCTCAGGTGGGAGTAGTTTTCGTCAACGGCAATAGCCGCGATCTCGCCCAAACTTTCCGGAAAGCGGTGCAGGGCCGCGGACGCGTGAATGGCGCCGTCCACTTCAAAGACTATGTAATCCCTGAATGTCTCCGCAAGGGTTTCTTCCGTGCGCGATACAAGTATGCCCTGATCCACAAAAGGCTTCATGACCCTCAGCACATCGGAAATATCGTTTTGCCGCATGGGCCGTATGCCGCTGTAGCGGTTTGAGTACACCATGGTTCCCGAACCGAGGTTGGAGAAAATTTCTTTTAGAAGCACGCCGTCTTTTCTGCCGTCAAGAATATGGACCCGCTCAACGCCCGCCTCGCAGGCCCGGCGCGCGTATTCCAGAAGATCCGGCCGCGGGCGTCCGGGATTAGCGGCGAAAAACACTTCCAGATCCGTCAGGCTAAAGTTACTGATGCGCCCTGTGGGGGCAACGGGAATACCATCGGGAACGGCGTAATCCCTCGCGAAGATTCCATCGTCCGCCGTAATAAAGAAAAGTTTTTCCGCGCCAAGGCGGGACGCCGTAACAACAGCGAGTTCTCCCGACGCTATGTTATAAGGCCGGCCCGCGGGGCTCCAGCCTATACAGGGCAGAATGGGGACAAAGCCGTCATCCGTCAGATTGCATATCTCTTTTGTCAGTATTCTCTCCACAAGACCGGCGCTCTGATAATCGACCCCGTCCACAAGCCCTATGCCCCTGGCCCGTACCCAGTTGCCGATAACGGCGTTTATCTCGGAACCGGAAAGGCAGGTCATAAGGCGGTTTGCGACATCAAAAGCCGCCATTTTGATAAAGGGAATTGCCTCGTTTGAGGTAGCCCGCACTCCACCTATGATTCTGTCCTCGATCCTGTAAACGGCGAGTATATCATCAATTCTTTCCTTGGCGCCGGGAATGAGCACAACCCTGACGCCCACCTCATGCAGCCGCGCGATATCCGCCATCAGAATCGAAAAATGAGGGTCTTCTATTATTTTGTAGTCGATTTTGATAACAAACGTTTTTCCCGCAAAACGGTGCAGGTACTGAAAGACTTCCCTGATTGTTTCGACCTGTGCCGGAGGCGCTTCGGACTCCTGTATCTTATCCATAATATCCATGATACATAAAACGGGGAGAGAGTTCAAGGAAAAGCAGGAATGAGTTCAATCCGGAGTTCGGGCGCATTTGCGGCGTAACGCCGCAAACCGGGCTTTCCGCTTCAATCTTTTGGCTGCGCCAAAAGAATTTCCGCTTCAATCCCTTGCGCCCCGCGGGCTTTTGCGCTTCGCGCAGTCTCATTCCTTAAAACTCTGCGCTTTTCATAGCTTTCCGGAGGCTAAAAAGTAAACGCCGCTGGGGCATTGCCCCTCGCCGTCATTCCGGCCCGGAATGACGGGCGGCTGAATAGTTACTCGAATTTCATCTATTTCATCAGACCGGGCAGCCACATGACCAGCGGCTCAACATAACTTATCAAAATCAGAACCCCCACCATTGCCAGGAAGAAGGGGACAAAGGCTTTTACCACGCTGACGATAGAACACTTTGCGATACCGCAGGCAACAAAAAGACACACGCCCACGGGCGGCGTAAAAAGGCCTATGGCAAGGTTGACTACCATAATAACGCCGAAGTGAATGGGATCCATTCCCAGCCCCGTTACTATGGGCAGCAGGATTGGGGTAAAGATAATAAGCGCGGGACTCATATCCAGCCATGTGCCTACGAAAAGCAGCCACAGGTTGATTAAAAGAAGAAGGAGAATCTTATTGGTTGTTATAGCGGTAAGAACGCCGCTTATCATCTGCGGAACATTCTGCTGGGCGAAAAGCCAGGCAAGGGAGGATGCGGTGGCTATCATCAGCGCAACCTGTCCCGTTGTAACGGCGACTTCGCCTATGATCTTCGGAATATCGCGCAAATGCAGTTCCCTGTAGAGGAAAACCCCGATAAGAAAGGAATAAAAGGCCGAAACTCCCGCGGCTTCCGTTGGGGTAAAGATTCCGAATACAATGCCGCCCAGGATAATGACAATCGTCAGCATCGCGGGAATGCCTCTGAGCAGTATCTTTACCGCCTGGCTGAACGAAACTTTTTCGTCACGGGGATAATTCCGCTTTTTGGCGATAACGGCGGAAACCGCGATAAGGGCCAGCCCCACAAGGATGCCGGGGATAACGCCGCCAAGAAACAGCTTGCCGATGGAAGCGTTTGCCGCCACGCCGTAGACAACCATGGGAATACTCGGCGGAATCATAACGCCGATGGTGGAAGAAGTAGCGGTAACGGCGACGGAAAAATCCGTATCATACCCTTTGTCCACCATTGTGGGAATCAGAATCGCCCCTATGGAAGATGTATCCGAAGCGGCGGAACCGGTAATGCCCGCGAAGAGCATGCTGGCCACAATGTTAATATAGGCAAGGCCGCCTTTCATGAATCCCACAAGAACTTTGGAAACATTTATCAAATCGTTTGTGATACCGCCCAGGGCCATAAAACGCCCGGTCAGGATAAAGAGCGGAACCGCAATCAGGGTAAATGTATCAAGGCCCGTGAACAGCTTCTGCACCATAACCATAAACGGAACTCCGGTTGTAACGGCCATACCGCCAAGGGCGGCAAGCCCCGTGCAAATGGCAATGGGGACATTGAATATCATAAGGCCTATCATTATTCCAAAAACGACAATTATAATCATACGGAACCTTCTTTTTTCCCTTTCAGGTACAGCGCCAGCCCGTTCACACCCAGAAGGGCATACAGAAAACCGGCAGTAGGAAGCGCGACATAGACCCAGGTCATGGGCATGCGCATAACAACGGATGTTTGAACCTTGACGATGCCTAAAAGCTGTATGCCGAAGATACCGATAAAAAGTCCAAATACGATAATCAGGCTTTGTATTCCTATGCGATTGTAACGTTTGACCCTAGGGCTCATTTTGCTTTCAAAGTAGTCAATGCCCAGGTGCAGATTGCGCCGCATGGTCATAACGCTGCCCATAAGGCAGAACCAGATAAAAGCGAAACGCGCAAGCTCGTCCGTCCAGGGGAAGGGGAGCTTAAAGAAAGCCCGGGTAAAAATTTGCAGGAGGATACACGTCAGCATCACAATGCCGATTATGCGTACCCATATTTCAATAATCCAGTCGTAGACAATGTGAATAAGGTTTTCCATAAGCTCCTCTCCCGGATAAGCGGCAACACCCGCCGGGGCGGGTGCTCGGTGATTTATTTTGTAAACATATCAATAATGGCGCCGCCGATTTTATCCCGGTATTCGGCGTAAATGGGCGCAACCTTTTTCTGGAACGAGGATTTATCCGGAACCTTGTTGACTGTCATGCCGAGTTCCTCGAGTTTTTTGAGGGCCGCGGCTTCGCTGTCGGAGTCCAGCTTTGTGCCGAATTGGGCCGCTTCGATTCCCGCGTCCGCAATGATTTTATTGAGGTCGGCGGAAAGTTTGTTCAGGAATTTCGTGTCGACGCTGGTACAGTTGACGGTGATAAAATGTTCCGTAAGAGAAACATATTTTGTTACTTCGTATTCCTTCTGGGTGATAATGAGGGGTACGGAGTTTTCCGCCGCGTCGACAACCTTGGTCTGGAGGGCCATATACCGTTCGGTTGCGGCAAGGGGAACAGGAACGGCGCCCAGAAGCTGGAAGGTTCTGGTCATAACCGGACTTTCCATAATGCGGACTTTCATGCCGTTAAAGTCGTCGGCCACAACGATGGGCCTGAGGGAGTTATACATGCTGCGGGGGCTGCGTATGGCGTAACCGATATTCCTGATGCCGGTTTTTGATTCCAGCGCTTCGGTAAGGATTTTCGCGAGGCCGGCGTCCATGACGGTCTGGAGATGGGCAACACTTCTGGATATATAGGGCAGGTCGAAGCAGCCGTATTTTTCATCAATACTCGTAAGAACCGAAGAAGTAATTTCCGCGGCCTGTATGCTGCCCATTTGCAGATTTTCCAGGTAGTCCCTTTGCCCGCCGAGCTGGCCGGAATGTTTTATATCCACATCGATTTTACCGCCCGACCTTTCCTCGACAAGTTTTTCAAATTGAAAGAAGCTTTCCACAATGCTGTCGCCGGGGTTACTGGCGGTCGCCATAATCATGGTTATTTTCTCCCCTGCCTGGGCATCCTGCCGCCCTCCGGCGAATGCCGTGGCCGCTCCTCCCAGCAGCAAGGCCAGAGACGCCGCGGCGATTATAAACAGTTTCGTTCCTTTTTTCATATATTCCTCCTAAAAAATAATATGGAAACTTTTCACAATTATGACCTTGTTTTGTTGAGGCGTCAAGAAAATGTCAAAAAAACATAGAAAAATTATGAAAAATCAGTAAAAAAATGTAGTACGGAGCTGTTTTACATGATTCCGTATTTTTCAAAGGATTCTTTTGCCCCCATGCCGGCGCGGATGGCGTCGCCGACGGTTTTTTCTCCCGTGGCTTTTTCATAGGCTTTTTGTATAACCTCGGTTTCAATTTCTTTGGGAATAATAACAACGCCGTCAAGGTCGCCGAAAACGATGTCGCCGGGATTTACGAGGGTTCCCTCAATTTCAAGCGGCACGCGGAAGTCGAGCACTTTGCCGCGCGGGGCCTGATCCTGCGCGTAGGCGCCGTAGGAGAAACAGGGAAGGCCCAGTTCGAGAATGCCTTTTGTGTCGCGGTGAAACCCGTTGACTACAGCGCCAGCCGCTTTCAGGGCCTGCATACGGGTACACATAAGTTCGCCGACCAGGGCGTATACGGGCGAAGAGCCGGAGCAAAGATAAACCTCGTTTGGCCGCAGATCGTCAAGGGCTTCAAGCATGAGGCCAAAGGATTTTTTTAGAAACCCGTTTTTGTTGGACAGATTTTCGCCATACAGATCGGCTTCCAGTACCGTCATGGCGCGGCCCGCTATAACCATGCTGGCGAGCATTGGCTGTATGCGCTGCGGCAAAAACTGATGATACCGGCGCATCTTGTCAAGGATGTCCCCGATGACCGCCGAATACAGTTCGCGGCGCATTATCGCGAATAACTCCTCATCGTCTTTCCATTTCAGCATAACTTTCTCCTTACGCACAGTATTCACTGGCGGTATTTTAATTCACCACCGCGCCTTCGGCGGCGGACTTGCTTGTTCGTCTGTAGGTTTCCAGGTAGCCCGGTGAGACCGGCTTTTCGGGCCGCGTCCAGCGTTTGCGGCGTTCCCGCAGCTCAGCGTCCGGGACTTCAAGGCGTATAACGCGGCCGGGTATATCAATAGTGATTGTGTCCCCGTCTTCGACAAGGGCCAGTTCTCCGCCTTCGTAGGCTTCGGGAGAGATGTGCCCCACAAAGCAGCCGCGGTTGGACCCGGAAAAGCGGCCGTCGGTTACAAGCGCGCAGGAAGAAGAAAGCCCCATACCTTCCAGGACTTTCATGGGCCGGTACATTTCCGGCATACCGGGCCCGCCTTTCGGGCCTTCGTAGCGCAGTACGACAACGCTGTGCGGCTTTACCTGCGCGTTCAGAATGGCTTGTATGGATTCCTGTTCGCTGTGAAAGACCCGCGCGCGGCCCGAGAAGCTCATCATTTCAGCGGGAACAGCCGCGGGTTTGACAACCGCTCCCAGCGGCGCGAGGTTGCCCGTCAGCACGGCGACGCCGCCTTCCCGCGAAAAGGGTTCGGCCAGCGGTTTAATGACATCCCTTCGCAGAGAGACGGAAAACGCTTCCAGGTTTTCGGCAAGGGTTTTGCCTGTTACCGTAAGGGCGTTCGTATCAAGGAGGGGGAACAGTTCTTTCATGACGGCGGGGACTCCGCCCGCTTCGTAGAAATCAACCACATCATGGGGCGAGGCGGGGTACACGGACGCGACCTGGGGCGTCGCGCGGCTTGCCTCGTCAAAGGCGCGTAGCGGGAGCTGTCCAAGGCCGGCCTCGTACCAGACGGCTTGCAAATGCAGGATGCCGTTTGTGGAGCCGCCCATGCCCAGAAGGACGGCGATGGCGTTTTTCAGGGATTCGCGCGTTATAATTTTTCGCGCCGTAATGCCCGCCCGCACAAGGTTCATCACAACTTCTCCCGCGTCCCGCGCGGCCCTCATGCGTGAAGCGTGTACCGCGGGAATAAGCGCCGTACCGGGCAGGGCCATACCCATAGCCTCCGCAAGGCAGCACATGGTATTCGCCGTTCCCAGCATCGCGCAGGAACCGCAGCCGGGTTCGGCAAGATCCTCAATTTCGCGGAATTCTTTTTCGTCAATCTCGCCGCGCTGTTTCCAGCCCTGGGCTTCGGTGATGATGTTTCCATCGTAGTGTTTGCCTTTGTAGCTTGCCGGATACATGGGCCCGCCGTTGACGAACACTGCCGGAATATCAAGCCGCGCGGCTGCCATGAGCATACCCGGCACGATTTTATCGCAGGAACCCAGGAGAACCATGCCGTCGAAGCGGTGCGCGCGTACCATGCACTCGATGGACGAGGCGATAAGATCGCGGGAAGGCAGGATGTAGCGCATACCTTCGTGGCCTTCGGCGATGCCGTCGCAGGGGGCTATGACGCCGAAACTCATGGCGGCGCCTCCCGCGGCTTCAATACCCCTCGCGGCCTGTTCCGCGAGGCTGTTGAGGTTAAAATGCCCCGGCGTCGCGTTTGTGTACGAGTTGGCGATTGCTATAATCGGTTTTCGCAGCGCGGAATCCGTAAAGCCCATGGATTTGTAGAGCGCCCGTTTTAAGGCGCCGGCGTCCCCGTCCAAAACAGGATTGAAATAGTGTTGATTTTTCATTTTCTTTCAGTATTTTGTAGTTATTTTCCTGAGCCGTCAAGGAAATATCAAAAAAATGGAAGAAATATTTGAAAAACCATTAATAAAATGCCAACAATCCGAAATTTTATATTGCCTTTTTATGCATTTTGGGTTTTACTGCTACAGGGCGGTCTAAATTGGATAAACCATGAACGAAAATTTTGAAGCCATAAACTGCTATCGTTTTCAAAGCGGTAAATATCTGAACTGCGACCCGCAAAAAAAACCGTTTTATAATATATTTTTCTTTATCGGGGGAAATCCGGGTTCCTTCATCCTTGACGGAAACTGGGCCGATATTCTCGCCGGCCGCCTTTTTTTTATTCCGCCCGAAACCGATTTCAGCATTAACTGCGAAAACTCTTCCGTAGATTGCTTTCATATCAGTTTTGCCTCCTCATCCCCCATGCCCGTGCGCAGCCCCTATTTCACTATTGTAACCCCGGAATTCCGCCAGAAATTTATCAGGTGGACAATCGAACTTGCGGGATCCTGCCTGAGGCTGGATTACGCCCAGGCCGCGCGGCACGTGAAGCGCATTATGGAAAAACTGGCGCAGCTTACCGCAGAAAGCCGTATCAGCTTTGCCACGCGGCATGTAGCGGTTATCATGCGGGACATTCCCAAACACTTTCATTTTGACGATTACCAGATTGATTATTTCGTTTCAGGCGCGGGGACATATTTTATCGACAACAGATGGATGGAATACTCGCCGGGAACTTTCGGCTTTGTTCCGCCGCGAATTCTCCATGCCATACGCTATCCGCAGACGGCCGATGTTGATACCTACAGCGTCAAGTTTAAACTTCCCGGCGATTCTTTTTTAGCCAGTATTCCCGCGGAGGCTTTTGTCCGGCAGATACCCGCGGAAAGGCAGCCCGCGCTCCTTGTTCTGTTAAAGAAAATTGTGGGGGAATTTGTGATGGATATTCCCGTTTCCCCCAACCGGCTTACAAGCCTTATCTCCCTCATCAATGAAATTATAGACCCCTCCGCCGGGAACAGCGCGGAAGACGGTTTCGTAACCAGGGTAAAAAACATTGTGCTTGCCCATTATTCACGGGAACTGCGAATAACCGAAATTGCCCGGCGGATGGGAATCAGCCCCGAATACTTGAGCCGTCAGTTCAAAAAGAGGGCGCGGCAGACGCTTGTTTCCTATATCAACGCCCACCGCATGAAACTGGGCAGAACCATGCTCCAAAACACGAATATGCCCATCAAACAAATCGCCGCCGACTGCGGTTTTAAAAACGTAAATTATTTTACTACCATGTTTAAACTCCATTTTTCCGTTACGCCAAAAACCATACGAAAACACGCGAAGAACACGGCTGATGCCGTCCGGGAAAAAAACTTTTCAGGAGAAAAAAATGCAGCGCAAAGAATTGGGTAAATCAGGAATTTTCGTACAGCCTGTGGGTATGGGCTGCTGGGCTTTCGGCGGCGGCGCGTACTGGGGCAGCCAGCCGCAGAAAGATGTGGAAGCGGTCGTACACGCGGCTCTGGAACGGGGTTTTACTTTTTTTGATACAGCCGAAGTGTATAACAACGGCGAAAGCGAAACCGCCCTGGGCAAGGCTCTGGCGGGCCGCCGCGCACAGGCCGTTGTAGCCTCAAAAATAAGCCCTTCAAACGCGGCGCATGTACGGGATCATCTTACGGCAAGCCTGAAGCGCCTGGGAACGGATTACCTTGATATTTATATGCTGCACTGGCCCATCAACCCCCTGTCCGTCCGGCATTATTCTGCGGAAAAACCCGAACGCCTGCCGGAAATTGAGGACGCGCTTGGCCAGCTTGCGGAAGTGAAAAAAGAAGGGCTTATCCGCAGTATTGGAATAAGCAATTTTGGCCTGCGCCAAATGGAAGAAGTTTTGGCGGCGGGCGTGCAAATCGATCTGAACGAAATAACCTACAATATCGTTTCGCGGGCAATTGAGGCGGAGATCGTTCCGTTTTGTGCACAGCACGCGATTTCGATTGTCGGCTCCATGGCGCTGCAGCAGGGCCTGTTAACGGGCAAATACGGCGCGCCCGAAGATGTTCCTCCCCCGCAGGCGCATTCCCGCCATTTTCACCAAAGCCGGGGAGGCGCGGAATCCCGCCATAACGAGGAAGGCGCGGAGGCGGAAATATTCGAAACGCTTACTCACCTGAAAAAAATCTCGGACGAAACCGGCTATTCTCTTTCGGAACTTGCCATCGCCTGGGTACTCGCCAAGCCTTTTATCGCTTCAACCCTGGTTGGCTGCCGCAACATTTCCCAACTGGAGTTAAACATCAGGGCCTGCGATATTACGCTGGACGCGGATATCATCCGGCGCATAGACGAGGCAAGTCTGCCTGTCTGGAAAAAACTGGGCGACAGCCCGGACTATTACGAAAACCGGAAGAACAGCAGGATTTATTAACCGCCTTAAGGACGCGGTGCGGACAAAGAATTTTTATTCGCAGGCGTTGGTTTAATACCCCGGAGCTTGCTCTTGGCTAGTTCATTTTCCGCAATGTTCCAGCATGTATTCACGAAGGGCGGCGTTCATTCGTGTTTGATAGCCCTTCCCGTACGAACGAAACCATTCAATAACATCAGCGTCATAATTGACCTTGACCGGGACTTTGACAGGTTTATAGAGAGAACGGTTAAGCAGTTTTGCGGGCACAAGACGGGCAAGCTGTTCCTCAGTCAAAGGGGGCATATCAGAAACATTGATGTCCTTATCCCTGATGCGTTTTAATTTGCCAATGCGTTCCCTGTCAAGGGGCGGCAATGTGTTAATGGTTGTTTTTACAATTTTCATACAACAGATCCCAAATAAATCCACCGGGTTTCTTTCTGGCTGCCATGTTGCTCGTCAAAAATATCCTGCCTGAACGGATCATAATACGCCCGTACCGCGTCGTTAAAATCGACGCCATGCTTACGTATATTTGCGATATTCTTTTCCTCGCCCCAAACAAATTCGATGTCCATCTAATATAACTATTTTATTATACATATAAATTTATACCCCAGTCAAGGCGCCAAGGCAACAGCACTTACTTTTCCCCGGTTATAATAGCGCATTTTTTGCGGCAAAGCCGCAAAAAACCGGGCTTTTCGGGGGTTCCGCCGCTGGCGCGGCCGCTTCGCGCCCCTTCAATCCCATTGCGCCCCACGGGCTTTCAAAAAATGGTTTCATTTTGGAACCGGCTCATCTAATATAACTATTTTATTATACACATAAATTTATACCCCAGTCGAGGCGCCCTTTTCATTTATCCGTTTTTGTGGTAACATTAAGGCGTGGATACAATACCGGGGGAAACACCCGTGGGAACAGTTTATGCCGATGTTACTCTGAAGAACGCTATTGACGTAGGGGATGTTCAGCGCGGGCATCGCACGGAGCGGGAAGTCCGCGCCGTAAAGGTACGGGCCCTGGTGGATACCGGATGCGGGACGCTGGCCATCAATGAACAAATCCGCGACCAATTGGGGCTGGCTACAGAAGGGCTGCGCGGCGGTACGCTTGCGGACGGCACGAAGAAAGTCTACCAGATGACGGAACCGGTAAAAATCTACTGGAAAAACCGAGACGCGGTGTGCAGGGCAATAGTAGTGCCCGGCGCCGATACTGTCCTTTTGGGCGCGATTCCCCTTGAAGACATGGATTTGATAGTGAACCCCACGCGGCGGGAATTAATCGGCGCTCACGGGGACGAGGTGCTGTGCCTGCTCAAGTGAAAGGCGCGGCGCATTCCCTCATCACGTTATCTTCTAAAATGGAAACCCGTGTCCTGTGAGCCTGTCGCGCTTAAGGCGCGGCGCATTCCCTCATCACGTTATCTTCTAAAATGGAAACCCGTGTCCTGTGAGCCTGTCGCGCTTAAGGCGCGGCAATTGCTGCGCAATTGCGTTGTATCCATGAGCTTTGGCGACAAGCCTGAAGCGTACCGGTGGCCTCTACCGCAATTTCCGGTCGGGACTTTCTCCTGCGCTGCGCGCACTATCACGGAAATCTGCGGGCAGGTCATAACCGGAACGGCAATTGCTGCGCAATTGCGTTGTATCCATGAGCTTTGGTGACAAGCCCGAAGTGTACTGGTGGCTTTCACCGCAATTTCCGGTCGGG
>JAISQU010000181.1 GCA_031274005.1 Spirochaetales bacterium | reverse complement strand
CATTTTTGCTCGGCAAAAACCGGGCTTTCCGGGGGTTCCGCCGCTGGCGCGGCCGCTTCGCGCCCCTCCAATCCCTTGCGCCCCGCGGGTTTCAAAAAATGGTTTAATTTTGGAACCGGTTCGTTTCTTTACTTCTTGCTCCGCGTTCTCTGCGCCCTCAGCGGTTAAATTTCTTCAGGAATTTGATGGTTAGCTCCGATTTTTTGGAAACTATAATGAAGTTGCCCTGCTGCTTACCGCCATCACGGAAATGTGCGGATGGGGCATAACCACCACAGCAATTGCTTCGCAATTGCGTTGTAACCAGGAGTTTTGCGGTCAAGCCTGAAGAGAACTGGTAACTTTCACCGCAATTTCCGGCGCCGAGATGCGGTTCGCCTATGCGAGGGGAGCGCCATCACGGAAATGTGCGGAAGAGGCATAACCACCACAGCAATTGCTGCGCAATTGCGTTATATTCAGGAGCGATGTTTTTTAGCCTGAAGTGTTCTGGTAACTTTCCCCGCAATTTCCGGCGCCGAGATGCGGTTCGCCTATGCGAACCGCATCTCGGCTACTTGACACCGTCCTGCCGCCGGTCTAAAGTGGATGATATTATGGCGGCGTCACTTTGCACACGTTTTTTGGGGAAGGAGTTTCCCTCGCCTCTGGTTTTGCCGGCGGGCATTCTTGGTATGTCGTACGGCTCACTCCGGTTTGCGCGGGACGCGGGCTTTGGGCTTGTAACATCCAAGTCCCTGTCTCTGGAGCCGCGCAGGGGGCACGAAGGCCCCATAGTTGCCCGGTTCGGCGGCGGTATACTCAACAGCCTCGGGCTCTGCAATCCCGGCATAGAGGCGGGTCTGGCGGAAGTAGAAGAGTTTTCCCAAAAGACGGGACATCCTGTTATGGTAAGCCTCTTCGCGGTGAACCGGCCCGATTTTGAGGAGCTTACCCGCCGGGCCAATGACTCCAGCGCGGTTTTTATTGAACTCAACCTGTCCTGCCCCAATGTTATGGACGAATTTGGCGTTCCCCTCGCCGCGTCAAAGGAACTGGTCGCGGACATTGTGGAAGGCGTCAAAAAACTGGCGCGGCTGCCTGTGGTCGCCAAACTGTCGCCCAACGCCCTGGACCTGCCGGCCATTGCCCTCGCGGCGCAGGAAGCCGGGGCCGACGCGCTGAGCATGATAAACACCCTGGGGCCGGGACTCCTCATTGACACGGCGGCGCGCAAACCTGTTCTGGCGCCCCGCTTCGGCGGTATTTCCGGCCCGGCCATTCTGCCCCTGGCGCTCAAGCTGGTCTATGAATGTACGGGCCGCGTCCGCGTGCCGGTTATAGGCATGGGCGGCGTTTCCTCCGGGGATGAGGCCGTGCAGATGATCATGGCGGGGGCCGGCCTTGTGGGAGTCGGTTCGGCCTTGTGGCTCGGCGGCGCGGGCGTCGTGGCGGATATCAACGCGGGCATACGCGGCTACCTTGAGCGGGAAAATATCGCCTCGCCGGACGCCATCCCCAAACTGGAGCGAAAAAATGCCTGACAGAGTAACTCTCAAAATCAAGAGCATCGTGGCCGAGGGGGAAAGTTCCGTGACCCTGTATTTTGAATCGGACATGAAGGCGCTTCCCGGTCAGTTTCTTATGATAACGGACTACGAAGAAGGCGAGCGGCCCTTTTCCATAGCCGACGCCGGCCCGCGCCTTGCCATTACCATAAAAAAGATGGGGCCTGTTTCAAAGCGCCTCGCCGCCAAAAAAGAGGGCGATTTAATAAGCCTGCGCGGACCTTTTGGAAATCCTTTTACGCCTCAGGCGGGAACATCGCTGCTTGTGGGCGGCGGCGCGGGAATCGCTCCCCTGTATCTGCTCGCGCGGGAACTCGGCGCTTTGGGGAACAGGGTCATAGTTGTCAACGGCGCCCGTTCGGCGGGCGATCTTATTCTGGGCGGCTGGTTCCGCAGCCTCAAGGTCGATTACCGGGAAACTTCCGAAGACACGGGAGAAAAGCTCACATCCGTTGAGCTTGCTCGGCGCATTCTTGAAAAGGAAAAAATCGCCTGCCTCTACGCGGCCGGCCCGGAACTGATGATGGCGGCCCTGAAAAACATTTTGCCGGACATACCCTATCAGTTTTCCTTTGAGCGCTACATGAAGTGCGGCGTGGGCATCTGCGGAAGCTGCGCCTGCGACCCCACGGGCATCCGCATCTGCGTGGAAGGCCCTGTTTTGAACCGCAGCCAGATTGAAAAACTCACCGACTTTGGCGTGTACAAGCGTGACGCCACGGGGGCGCGGGTTTACTTCAAGAAACAGACGCCCTAATTCCCGAAAAGAATATTCGGGTCAGATAAAGCTGCAGGCGGAAAGGGAACCGGAAATGAATTTTTCATTGGTTACAAAGACCGCGCCTGTTATGTCCGGAGTCGTTTATGCCTGATACAGCACAGACCCCCGGCGGCATGCGCGTCAAACGGCCGATAGGCGTAAAACTCATAAGCATTATAACCATCCTCCTGCTTGTTTCCCTGGGGGTTATTACAACTCTGGTATCGGTTATGGTGTCTCAGGATGTACAGGTAACGGCGGAAGACAACAACTTTACGGTCAACAAGCGGAGCGCCGCGGAAGCGGAGATTATTCTGAACATGGTCAGGTCCAGTTCTCTTGTGCTTCTGGATACATTAAACGCGGCCGGAAGCGGCGCGGCTATTTCCCGCCAGGCCGCGGCCTTCTTCTTTGAACGCAACCAGGACATCGCCGCGATTGCGGTTACCCGGCAGGGCGGCGCGGACGCCTCCCTATCCGGTTTTTCCACGCTCCTTATTAATGAGCGTTTTTTCCAGTCCAACGAAATCGACGCTTCCCTTGCGGCCGGTTTTATAGAGGCCCGCGAAGGGGAGGTAAGCCGGGCCCGCGGGGAGGAGCTTGTTCTTCTGAACGCGGCGCCGGATTTCGGCGTTCCCGTGCTTGCGCTGTTTTACCCATGGCAGGGTGACGGGGAACAGGAGGCGGTGGTGATTTTCTTTTCCGCGGAATCTTTAACCGAAACTTTCGGCACGGGGGCAAACGCCACGTTTATGATTAACGGCGAGGGGGATATTCTGGTCCATGCGGATAATGATCTTGTGCGGGCCGGGGTAAATGTCGGCGGCCAGGCTTTTATCCGCTCCCTGCGGGAAAGCCGGGAAGACAGTATGCAGACCCTGTTTACCGGCGAGGACGGCGTACGGCGCTTCGGGGCTTTTACCCGTATCTCCATGGCGAACGCCGCGGTTATTACCACCATAGAGTACGATGTGGTTTTTGAAGGAGTGGCGGCCACCACGCGGCGCAACATATATTTGACCGCCGCGGTTCTTTTAACCGCGATACTTTTTATCTGGTTTTTTTCCAAAAGCATCAGTACGCCTTTGAAAAATCTCGCCACGGCGGCGGGCAGGATTCAGGAGGGGGAGTTCGAGATTCAATTTGAGTCAAAAAGCAGGGACGAGATCGGCGCGCTGACCGAAAGTTTCGCAAAGATGTCCAGCGCCCTTATTACCTTTGGGCGTTTTACCAACAGGGAAATCGCCGTGCGGGCCATGCGGGGCGAAATCAAACGGGGGGGCTCGCTGAAATACGCGACCATCTTCTTCTCGGACATACGGGGTTTTACCCAAATATCGGAAAACTTTACCAGCGAATTTCAGGAGGAGGCTTCCAATCATATTGTTGAGTGGCTAAACGATTATTTTAACCAGATGGTGGACTGCGTTGAGAAGTCGCAAAGCGGCGTGGTGGACAAGTTTATCGGCGACGCGGTCATGGCCCACTGGGGAACCGCCTATAC
>JAISQU010000091.1 GCA_031274005.1 Spirochaetales bacterium | reverse complement strand
GCAAGAGGCCCTATAAAACCCTTGCCGTATACAAAGGTCGAAGGGCCGAAATCCTTTTGGCACAGCCAAAAGATTGAAGCGGAAAGCCCGGTTTTTTGCGAAGCAAAAAAGGCGCACGGAAAGAATTGGTGCACCCGACTTTGGGGCGATACCTTGAAATAATTGAATCAACGTATTATCGTGGCGGCTATGCATATAGTTGCGATTAACGGAAGTCCGAGGAAAAACGGTAACACATTTACCCTGCTGGATAACGCCATGCGCGGAGCGGCGGACCGGGGCGCCGCCACGGAAATTATTCACCTCTACGATCTGCGGTTTACGGGCTGCGTAAGTTGTTTTTTCTGCAGGGTAAAGGGAAATGTCAATTTAGGCCGCTGCGCCCAAAAGGATGATTTGTCGCCTGTGCTGGAAAAGGTCATGGCCTGTGACGCGCTGCTTTTGGGCTCGCCCATATATCTGCACGATATAACGGCCATGATGCGGGCTTTTATCGAGCGGATAATTTTTATGAATCTTTCCTATGATCTGCCGCGCAAACCGGTTCCCGGCAAATCCATAGCTACGGCCTTTTTCTTTACCATGAATGTAACAGAACAGAAGTCCCGCGAGTTCCGGTATCCCGAGCTTTTCGAGACAAACACTTCCCGCTTTAGTATTCTGGGCGGCGCGGCGCAGTACATGGCCTGCTATGATACATACCAGTTCGAGGATTACTCGCGCTACGCCGCGGGAATGTTTGATCCTGTTCATAAAAAGCAGGTGCGGGACACGCAGTTCCCGCTGGATTGCCGGCGGGCCTATGAAATCGGCGCAGGGCTTGCGGGCGCGTTATAGTTATTCAATGGGTCAAGTTTAGTCCGCCGCAGGCTGGTCACAATTTTGCAAAACAAAATTGTTGCTCGCCCATGTGTCCTGCGGCGGGGATGCGCCCAAATTCTTAAACTTCTCCCCGCTGCCTTCGCACTCACTTTTTAAAAGCTTATTCCCAGACTGATTACCATCCGCCGATAACCGCTGGAGACATTGTAGGCCATTCCTATGCCCAGGGCGGGAAGGGCGATTTTGCTGAGGTACAGGCGCAGGAAGCCCGCGGCGCCCTGGTCGAGTTCTTCGCCGAGGATGGAGCCTTCGGACCAAACGGCTTGATAGGCCGTGAGAAGGGAAAGGGTTCCCCAGGAAAATCTATAGAGATATTTTTCCAGCCCCAGGGAGAGGCCGGCGTAACTGCGGGCCGCGAAGGTATCGGGAAGTATGTCAACCAGGGCGGCGGAGGGGTCTTTTTCGAAAAACACTGTGGCGTTGGGGCTGTAAACTATTCCGCTTTGCAGATTAAGCCTGAAGCCGGGAATGAGGGATTTTTCATAAATGGCTTCCAGGGAAACCGCGTAAAAGGAGGGGAAATCTATTCCCGCCGTCCAGTCATATTTCAGGGTGGCGTTGCGCCGGGAAAGGAGGTAGCCGTCCCAAGAACTTTCCTCCCAGGACAGCGCCGGGGAAAGACCCATCGCGCGGGCGTCGTCGGCGGGGGCCAGGAGAGGATCGCCGGAGTCAAGGAGCGTCCCCTGCTGAAATAAAAAAGCGATGGACGCGGTGAGATTATCGGATAGCGCATAACTGAGGCCGAAGGACGCGATAATGGCGTCCAGCTTGAATCTGCGGATGTCTTCGTCTTTTTGATTGGTATCCCGCCGTTCTTCCCGGGAATACAGGCCGCCGAATTCCCAGCCCGGAACATAGTCCTGGCTGGGTTTATGTTCATAGAGCGCCAGGACGTTCCAGCCTTCGGTCATATACGTGCCTCCGATGGCAAAGGTATCGCCTAATCCAAAGGCGTTTGTGTCCACAATAATGCCGCCCGCGGTGAGGCTGTCCGAACTGTAATTAAACATGGGCAGGGGGATAATGGCCCATTTCTCCTCAACCGTAACTTTTAAGATATACCCTTCCCCGCCGGGCTTTGCCTCGAGTTCGACGGAAAGCGGTTCAAGCATGCCCGTGTCCAGAACCGCCGCTTTTACTTCGTCAAAATCAAGGCCGGCCGCTTCCCTGCCTATGAATTTTTTTAAGTGGTAGCGCGCGACGTGGTCCCGGGTGCGTTCCAGGCCGGAGATGGAAATTTCCGTAACAAGGCCGGCGTCTGTTTGCGCAAAAACATTCGCTCCGCAATTGAGCAGGATACAGGCGAGCAAAACCGCGCGCGGTAAATTTTTCATGCTGTTCTCCCGCATTGCATGGGCGGTTTCATTACGCCAACACTATGCGGGAATACCGGTAATCGCCATATACGGGGGATAAAAGTTATATAACTTTTTGTTAATAGTGCTTGATTGGACTAAATCGCGGGAAAAGAATTTTTAGCCGTGAAGGGGGCGGAAAAGGGAAGAAGGCGGGTTGCGGAAGCCGGAAGGAGATATGCCTGGAGTACTTAGCTCTTAAATTCAAGCCAAAAAAGGAAGAAAATTTAAGAATAACCACGGACCGCGCAGACCCAGGATGCAGGGGCGAGCAGCGGTCCGCCGCGACCAGCCACACGGACAGAACCACGGACTGATTAATGACGATTTTTTTTGGCTCTTCAATAGTATGTATGAAAAGGATTTTGTAAGAATATAGCAAAAAGCACGCTGTTTCCGCTAATATATTGGTAGTTTAAGCCATAAAAGCGGAGGATACAGCGTGCAA
>JAISQU010000033.1 GCA_031274005.1 Spirochaetales bacterium | reverse complement strand
TTTTGTCGTCTTTGGGGTGGGTGGGGGGGGGGGGGGGGGGGGGGGGGGGGGTGGGGGCGCGGCCCCCCCCCCAAAATGCTGATGGCATAAGGAGTTACATTCGGCCAGTCGCCCGACTTTTATATCTTCGCGAGTACAAGGTAAGCTCATACGCATCGTAATCATTCTGTGAACACTCCTTACATTTTATCATTTTTTTTCTTTTTGCGAAAAAAGTCAAGCCGCCGTGCTGCGGGGTTTTCATCCTTTCAGTTTGACGAAAGTTTTCCCTGTGCCTCCCTGGTCGGGGTGAGCGAAGCGGAATTCCGCCACAGCGGGGTGGCCGCGCAGGTAATCGTGTACAGCGGTTTGCAGAACGCCTTCGCCCTTACCGTGGATGACGCCAAACTCCTGAAGGCTCTGGATGATTGCCCTGTCGGTTTGTTTGATCAGGGCTGCAATGGCCTCTTCGGCGCGCAGACCCCGTATGTCCAGTTCAAAGCGGGCCGGCTCGCCGGCGGTCTGTGTCAGGTTTATTTGTATCTCAGGCTTTTGGGGGATGGAAGCCTGTACGCTTACAATTTCGGATTCCGGAAGGCAGAGGCGTATCGCTCCCGCGGTAAGCTGCCAGCGGCCGCCCGGCAGCCTGCGCTCCAGTACCGCTCCGCGGGGCGGATCGCCGATAAGGACTTGCATACCTTCTTCAAGAGGGCCGCTGCGCGCCGGCCGCGCAAGAGCCGTGAGTTCCTCAATTTTTTGTTCTTCGGTCTTTATGCGCCGCTGTATTTCACCGGTCAGGGAACGCAGCTCCTGCGTGTACCGCGCTGTCTGTTCGCCGGCATCAGGGGCTGCGCTGCGGCCGGCCTGCCGCAGCTCGTGTACCAGGGCTTCAAATTGCTTACGGGTTTCGGCCAGAAAACGGCGCGCTTCGGTAAGACCCTCTCTGCGCAGACGGATTTCCCGGCCGGACAGCTCGCTCTGTTTTTCCGCGAGGAGCCGGCGTTCTTCTTCCAAATCGGCAAGAAGTTTTCGCTGCTGCCGGAGGGTTTGGGCAATTTCCGCCTCTTTTTCCGTCAGGCTTCTGATAAGGCGCGCCGAATCGGTTTCGCTGCCGCTCATGTACGCGCGGGCCCGGTCTATGATGAGCGCGGGAACCCCGCATCTTTCGGCAATTTCAAAAGCGTGGCTTTCGCCGGGAACGCCGGGAATTATTTTATAGGCCGGTTTGAAGGCTTCGGCGTCAAACAGTACAGAGGCGTTGGAAACTCCCGGACGGCTGTACGCGTAATGTTTCAGGCTCCCCAGATGCGTTGTCACCATGGCATAAACTCCCCGCTCCGCGAGGGTATCCAGAAAGGCCATGGCAATGGCCGCGCCCTG
This sequence comes from Spirochaetales bacterium, assembly GCA_031274005.1. GTDB lineage: Bacteria > Spirochaetota > Spirochaetia > DTKZ01 > DTKZ01 > JAISAF01. The sequence continues at coordinate 3,919 of JAISQU010000033.1, read as the reverse complement.
TTCGGGATCCGTGCCCGAGCCAAGCTCATCAAGGAGTACCAGGGAGGCCCGCGCGCAGGAGGAGACGATTTTGGCGAGGTTCGAAATATGGGCCGAAAAGGTTGACAGGGATTCTGCAATGGACTGCTCGTCGCCCATATCGACAAAAATATCGTCAAAGAGCGGAAGCGAGGAATCCCCCGCCGCGGGAATATCAAGGCCGAACTGATTCATCAAAGCCAGAAGACCCGCCGTCTTGAGGGCCAGGGTTTTTCCGCCGGTGTTGGGCCCGGTTACAAGAAGGATGCGCGTTCCTTCCGCGAGCCTGATGTCGATGGGGACGGCCTTTGCGCCCAGCAGGGGATGCCGCGCCGCGGAAAGTATAAAATCCCGCTCCGGGGAATCCGCCACGGCGGCGGGAAAGCACTCATGCCTCTTGCCGTAGACGGCCCTCGCCTGCCAAGAATCAATGAGGGCCAGGCGGCCGCTCAGGTACAGAAGATCGTTTGCCGCCTCTCCCGCCGCGGCGGTAAGGTCTTTCAAAATTTGAAAAAGCTCCCGGCGGTATTCGTTTTCGGTTTCCGCTATATCATTGTTCTTTTCAAAAATGTCGAGGGGTTCAAAAAAAGCCGTGGCGCCGCTGGAAGAGATTTCGTGGACAACGCCCTTAATGCGGCCGCGGAAATTGCTCGCGAGGGGCAGAGCCATGCGGCCGTCTTTCTGCGAAGCGGTGTCCGACTGCCAGTAGCCGCGTAAATCGGAGTTTCCCAGATACGAGGCGGCAAGGGCGTCAAGGTCCTTTCTGTATGCGCGGATCCTCCGGCGCAGCCGCGAGAGCGAGGGAATATCGTTATCCCGCACATTGCCTTCGCGGTCTATAATCCCGTCGATTTTCGCGGACAAGCCGCTCATGGCGGGTAAACCCTCAGCCTCTTCGCGGAGGATCCCGCCGCCTTTTTTCAAATAATTTTTGAGGATTTTCATCTGGCGCAGATACGAGCCTATTGTTCCCAGCTCCGCGGGTTCCAGAACCGCGCCGGGTTTTTCCGCTATTTTCACAAGGCCGGTAATATCGGGCAGATTGAGGGCGGGAGGAGCGGCGTCGCTGTCCAGAAGACGGCGAAACTCCGCCGCGGGCCGCCGTATTTGTTCCAGCTCTTTCGCGCTGCGCAGAAAACCCTCGCCGGCCAGACGTTTTTTTCCGTCTTCGCTCCAGGCATAGTGTATAAGTTCGGCCCGTATTTCGCCGAACTCCAGAAGGCGCAGGGCGTGGTCATTCATGGCGCGTATTTTTCCCTCCTCAGAAGATCGCTGTACACACGGCAGTAACTTTCATAACGGTCAAAAAGGAGCCGGCCGTTTTCAGCCGCCTCCCGTACAGCGCACGCGGGCTCGTGGGTATGCGTGCAGCCCGGCAGGCGGCAGTCTTTGGCGTAGGAGTCAAAATCGCTGAAGAAAAAGCGCAGGTCGCGGGAGTAAACTCCGCAGATGTCGAACTCCCTGACTCCCGGAGTATCGATGATTTCCCCGGCGGCCCAGGCCGCAAGACAGGCAAGAACCGTTGTGTGGCGGCCGCGGTTATATTTTTCCGACAACTCTCCCACTTTCCGGCCGGAACTTCCTGACAGACAGTTAAAAAGACTGGTCTTGCCCACGCCGGAGTGGCCGGCAAAGACAACCCGCTTGCCCGCGATGAAATCCCGCAGAGCGTACAGGCCGGAGTCGCCGGCGCAGGTCCGTGTGCGCAGAACAGGGATATTCCGCGCTTCGTAGTCCCCAAGGCGTTCTTCAATTTCCGGCGTTGTCGCCTGGTCGTCTTTATTCAGGCAGACAAGGGCGGGAATATCCGAAAACGCGGCGGCGAGCAGAAGCCTGTCCAGAAAACGGGGCCGGAAAGGCGGCGACTGAGGGCTTGTAACGCAGACAAGAAGGTCAACATTCGCGGCTATGGCCTGGGGAGCGCGGCCCTTCTTGTTCCAGCGCAGCAGGGCGTTTTTCCGTTCCAGCCGCTCGTAGAGAACACCCGACCGGGGATTTTTCGCGTCCGGAAGAAAGCTCACCCCGTCTCCTGCCGCGAGCGGATTGTAGTCCTTTTCAGCGCCTCGGAGGATTTTTCCCTTGATGCGGCACTCCAGGGGAGGCGGTTCTTTCCCGGCATCCGCCGGAAGCCCGGCAGCCCCCCAGGGACGCACAAGAAAAATATTGTTCGCGCCGCACAGAACGGTTCCTTTTTGCCCTGTCACAGGGTCCCCGCCAGTTCAAGGCTGAAATATTCGGCGAAGAAAGCGTATTGAGGTTCGGGACTCCAGCCGCCCGAAAGATAAAGTCCGGGTATACGCGGGGCCGGCGCTTGCGCGCGCGGGCCAAAAGAAGAAACAATATTGATAACACGGCGTCCAACCCCTTCGCGGGAATCTATAAGCCGCACCCCGCCGCCCAATTCCGCGTGAATCTCCGGGTATAGGTAGAGAAAATGAGTACACGCAAGAACAACCGTGTCCACGCCTTCTTCCCGAAAACGGTTTACCGCCGCGGCTATGACCCGCAGTTTTTCTTCAGGGGCTGCTGTAAAGAATTTTTTTTCAACAAAGTTTACGATGTCCGGACCAGGCACCCGGATAATCGTACAGCCCGAGGCGAATGTTTCGATAAGCGAATCAAAATAATGGGCGTGAACCGTAGCGTTGGTGGCAAGTACGCCTATGCGTTTGTTTTTGCTGCATTCCGCGGCGGGTTTTACGGCGGGTACGGTTCCCACAAAGGTTTGCGCGGGAAACGTCCGCCGCAGCCTTTCAAGGGCGCTTACCGAGGCTGTATTGCAGGCCAAAACAAAAAGTTTGGGCGCAAAAGCCGTGATAAATTTTTCTACGCATCCGGCGACGGCGCTAAAAACCTTATCCGGGCTTTTGGGACCGTAGGGAAAATGTTCACGGTCGGCCAGATAGATGAAGTTTTCTTCAGGAAGGTGTACGCGCACCCACTGCAGATACGGCAGCCCTCCCACGCCGGAATCAAGAAAAGCTATGGGAGCGCCGGAGCGGACCTTATCCGAAGAGTTTGTCAAAATCGCTGCGGGCATTTTTTGCCTTTATCTGGTTTGATGATGAGAGGGTTTTCTGGTCCCTGGAATCGGCGGGCGAAAACCAGTCGCAAAAATTTGCCCTTTCCCTGTCCCGCACCGCCTCACTGATGGTTTCGCGGCAATCCCACTGCGCGCCGGGAGAATAAAATTTACAGTTGCGGCAAATCTTCAGTTCTCTGCCGCAGGAAGCGCAGAGGGTATTCCTGTAAATTTTTTCATCCCCGGCTTCCGCGCCGCAGAAGTAACATTTCATTTACACATAGTATACCCCATACAAGCCCGCAGCACAATACAGCCGACATGCGGTTCGCATGGGCGAACCGCATGTCGGCCCGGAAATTGCGGTGAAAGTCACCGGTACGCTTCCGGCTAAAAAACACTCGCTCCCGGTTATAACGCAATCGCACAGCGATTGCCGTGATGGTTATGCCCCGTCCGCACATTTCCGCGAAAGCGCCCCCGCCGTACTCAGGCGGACGCCGCGTCTAATCCCCGCTAACCGGCAACCGCGGTCTTGCGGCGTTTTTCTGAAGACGCGGATAGCTGTTTATCAACAAGGACAGCCGCGTTTTTGAAATCCGCGGCAATCACATAATCCCAGATTTCGGAAAGCATTTTTTTCTGTGCGTTTCCAAGAGTCATGGGTAAAAGCTCATCCAGCGCGAGGTCAATGGCTATTGTGTCTTTGGCTTCCAGGGCTTTCTTCAGCCGCAGCAGCGCTATGCGATCAGATCCGGCCGGCCGGCCGGCCGGCCACTTCCGCTTTTCGGATACCTGCGCTGCATCGGCGCGCTGCCCGGCGTCTGCCCCGTCCCGTTTAGCGGGAGAACCCGTAAGGGACTCCGGTTTACGGCGTTT
>JAISQU010000341.1 GCA_031274005.1 Spirochaetales bacterium | reverse complement strand
TTTTGCGAAGCAAAAAACCGGGCTTTCCGCTTCAATCTTTTGGCTGCGCCAAAAGGATTTACGCTGCAATCCCTGGCGCGGCCCAGGGGCTTCCGGTGATTTTGCACGGAAAAAATTGGTGCACCCCCAGGGCAACAGCACTTACTTTTTTAGAGCCTGTTCAAAATCTCCTTATAATTCGGAATTTGGGCGCATTTGCGGCGTAAAACGCCGCAAACCGGGCCAGGAAATCGCACGCCGTGCGCTTGCAAAATAGGGCAAAACGGCCCGGCGTATACGAAAACCCTGCCGTTATATTCCGGCAACCTGCCTTTAGGCAGGTTGTACGCCGGCTTTCCAGGGGCTGTGCCGCCGCCTAATCAAGCCGTAAAAACCAGACCTGAAAAATTGCAAAGCAATTTTGTAAGCGTCTTTACACAAGACGGTCGCTTGCGCCCCTTCAATCCCTTGCGCCCCACGGTCTTTTTGTACTTCATGCAACTCAATTTTTTATAGTGGGGGTAAATGCTGTTGCCCTGGCGGCGCGGTTTTGTATGCCGCGGCTTGAAGCGCAGCAGCCTCCGGACTCAGCGCGCTGCCGGGATTATTCACATCGTACACCCAGGTATTGTCGAAGTCGCGCATGGCGTTTGTGTTGCCGCTTTTGCCGATGACAATGCTGTGAAACTTTGTTTTCCTTTTTTTTGCAGCCCTGACCCGGCGCCGCGTCCGCGCGTCCAGCGGCGGCATTACAAAATCCGATACCATAACGATATCCGCCTTGCTGTAATTCCGTGTTTCCAGCATGGCCAGGGCTTCTTTCATGGCGGGAACGGGGTCCGTGCCGCCGTAGAAACTCATGGAAAAAAAACCGGCGATTTTATCAAGCTCGTTTTTTGTGTCCGTAAGGTTCAGGGTTTTGATTCCGTCCGAAAAGGAAATCACAAGGCATTGGCGGCCCGTGCTCACAGCCATTTTCAGAATCGCGAAACACAGCGTTTTTGCCACAGTCTCAGGGGCGCCCTGCATGGAACCGGAGGTATCGACGCAGATAATGAAAGGCCCCTTTTTTTCTTCTTTTTCTTTTACGCGTTTCTTCAGGGTTTTTTGTTTTTCGCAGTCAGGCAGCGTGCTTTTGTATTCGAAAGTTTGCAGCTTTTTTTCCGCGAATTTCTTGTAGAAAATGGCTTGGGTTTCCTCCCCCGCAAACAGGGCAATCTCGGAAGGCAGGATGCTGCTTAAATCATCGCTTTCGTGTATCCCCGCAATGCCGGCCTTGCCCGCGTGGTCTGTCTTCCATGCGGGTCTGATAAGCGTTTCGGCAAAGATTTCTTCTTTGTATTCCTTTTCGGCCTGACTTGCGCGCCCCAGCATATCCGCCAGAGCCTGCAAAGACGAATCCTTTTTAAAGAGCCGCGCGTATTTTCGCAGGGCATCCAGATTGATTTTCCGCCAGCGGCCCCTGCTCATATCCCACAGGCGGCCAAGCTCGCCGGTAAGAGGTTCCAGAATTTCCTCGAGCTCTTTCAACCGCTCTATCTGTTCGTAGAGAATTTTGCAGAAGAACTTTCGCTGCTCATCGATAAACTCGAGTTCCCAATTCGTACGCTTGCTGAAAAGCAGCCTGCGCCAGCTTTCAAGAAAATGCTCTTTGACGCTTTCAAACCGTATATCCTCCGCGTGGAATTCCCCGTAATAAAACTCCGGATCTAAAACCGCCGCATCGTAGGTTTGCCTCAGAAAGACGCTCAGCTCTTCCCACGCCTCTTCAAAATCGTCTTTCCCGGTTTTTTCAAATTCGTAAAAAAGTTTTTCTTCTTTTTCAAAAGGATTTTCCGCAATGCGCATTCTGCCGGCCGCAGTGTTCACGAAGCCCAGAATTTCCCCGGTAAGCTGCCGCGCGAGCCCCTCATCCTGAGCGGCGAGTTCCCTCATTGTCCGGTTTGAAAGTATCTGTTCGATTGCGCGGCTAAAACCGCCGGCGGAACGCGAAGCGGCCCGGGACGCCGCGCCGGAAGGATTTCTCAGGGCCGCGTAGATCCCTTCGAAGGAGGCCTCATTCATCGCGAGGGTCTTTCGTCTTCCCTGATTTTCTTGTAGCTGTTTCTGATGCCGCGTATCCCGATCTCAAGTTTTTCGATTTCCTTTTGAAGCATATCCAGATGAGTTTCCACGCTGCCCGCCGCCTCCCGGGGAACAAACAAATGCTCCGGGTGTACGGCTTCTTTTGTGCGCAGATTTTCCAGTTGTTCCCTCATTCTTTGTGTATGACCCAGAAACTGATGTATCCGCTTGTCCCACGCTTCTTCCACCAGGGGAAGAGGCTTCCGGTTTTTTCTGAATGCGTCCGCGGGGGAAGTTTTTACGCTGCATTCGCGGCCGTTGATAAGGAGGCCCGAATCCCCGCCGCCTTTTCTCATGCGCGCCGCCTCGGTATGCATAATCTGTCCTGATGCGGTATGCCGGTAGAATAAACTCATAATTCTGTCGGTATCGTTTAAACTGAAAAAGTCGCTGCTGCGGATTCTGTGGCTGAACAGAGCGTTATGCGAATTGGGATAACCCACAACTTCGCGGTAATCCTCTTCCGCGGCTGCGGGCGGGGGGCAGATGTCCGCGGCCCCAGCGCGCGTTGCCTCCGCGATCTCCTTCTGAAAATCCGCAAGCTCTTGTTTTATTTCCCCGAAACGCAGCAAAACCGTGTACCCGCGGCTCTCTACAGCCTCACGAACAAAGGCCGCCGCCGCTTTTATATGCCGCGTTTGGTTCCAGATGCAGTGCCTGATAAGAAAGCAGTCCATAAGGTCGACCTCTTTTCTGTCGTTCAAAAACGCGGAGGTCCGCAAGAGGCGCACAATTTTGCGCCAGCGCCTGTCGGAAATATAAATCTGATTCCGCGCGTTTTCTTTTTCCTGGTTATACTGCTCAATGTAATTTCTGACGGCGTCAATCACGTCGAAAATATTTTCAGGAATTCCTATTCCGGCTATGGCACGGCTCCACCGGCGGTACTCGTCGGCGGTTATTTTTTCTTCGTCCTTCAGAGTGTCCTCGTAGCAGCCGGCCGCCCCCGAAATCATCGCGTTGAACCGGGACCTGTCCCTGATGCCCGCTACATACAGGCGCACCAGAAACCTGTCCCACAGGGCCTGAAGGCCATGCTCCTTTTCCGGCAGTTCGTTTGACGCCGAAATAAGAGCCTTCATCGGAATATAAATCTCCTGCCCGCCGTTACGGTAGAGCCTCTCGTTCAAAACCGTCAGCAGCGCGTTCTGAATCGACGGGCCGGCCTTCCATATCTCATCCAGAAAAACGACCGTTGCCGAGGGCAGATAGTTTTCCGTCAGCCGCTCGTATGTGTCGTTATTTTTCAGCCGGGAAATCGACACAGGTCCGAAAATCTCATCCGGCGTACTGAAGCGGCTCATAAGATATTCAAAAGAACTCCCGCCGCTGTAGGCAAACTTCAGTCTTCGCGCGATCAAACTCTTGGCCACTCCCGGCGGCCCCAGAAGAAAAACGCTTTCCCCGGCCAGCGACGAGAGCAGGCTCAGGGCCATCTCCTGCTGCTTCTCGTATACGCCGTCGTTCAGGCGTTCCAGCAAAGCTGCAATGCGTTGTTTTACAGACATGCGCGGGGCCCCCCATGCGCTACATTAGAGTTGAGAGGAACCCGGCCGGGTTTCCGACAAGTCTATTAAAAGCTCGTCGGCTGTGGCGAAGATTTCGGCGAACATTTCTTCCAGGCCGGGTTCGTCTATGCTTTGGTAAGCCACGCGCAGAAGGCGGTCCTGAAGCGAAATCGCGCCGATTCCTTTTTCCAGAAGGCGCTCGCGCAGTTTGTCGGAGGACAGGCCATGGCAGCGGAAGCTCATGAAGTAGCCTGAATTGAAGGGCAGTTCGCGCAGGGCTTTGCCGGTTTTCCGCGCCGCGAGAATTTTCCGCACCGCGAGATAGCGTTTTTTCAGAATGTCAAGTTTTGCGGCTTTTTCGGCGTGATAGCCCTGCCTTTTCATTGCGCGGATCATGATGCTCTGCGCTATGCGCGAACAATTTGAGATGGAGGCGCGCAGAACCGCGTTCGTTTTTGTGAGCAGCGCCTCGTAGTGGCTGGCCGCGAGACCCCTGCCGCCGAAGCTCAGAAAGGCGACGCGGAAGCCCCACACGAAGTCTTCTTTTGTGTTCCCGTCGACTTTTATGGCGAGTACGCGTTCGTGCAGCGAGGCGAAGTATGCGAAAAGCGATTGTGTTTCTGTTTCTTCATCGTAGAAAAGCCCGTAGTATGCGTCATCGGAAATGACCAGTATGTCCGCACCGCCCTCGGCGCAGTCTTTCACAATGCGCGCTATTTCCTGGGCTTCGGCGCGGGTAGGGGAGTAGCCCGTGGGGTTGTTGGGAAAATTCAGAAGTATCACGAGTTTGCCCGCCGCCGAATTTTTTTGCAGCGCTTCTTTGAAAGCGGCGCAGTTGAACCTGCCGTCCGCGCCGAAAAAACTGAAGAAAACACATTTTGCCTGTTTGGCGTCGGCAAAAATCAGCTCGTAATTATCCCAATATAAATCCGGCATGATGAGCGTATCGCCGGGATTGACGAACATATCCGCGGCCGCCGCTACGCCGCAGGTGAGTCCCGGAACGACGATGGGAAGAGAAAAGTCCCTGTCCTTCAGGGAGGGATTTTTTGCGAGTATTTCCTGCTTCCAGAGGCCGCGGATTTCCGGGTCTCCGCCCGCAGGGGCGTAGGCGACTGACTCCGCCGGACTGAAACCGGGGGTAAGTTCTCGCACCGCGGGCAGAATCATGGGCTGGCCGTTTTCGCAGGCCATGCCGGCGGTCGCGTTGAAACGTTTTGCCCTCCGGCCCGCTTCGGCGGACTGGACGACAATCCCTTTGGGAAAATACATTCTTTGCCCGAAGCAGGAGAGAAGCCTTCCCGCGACGGTTTCCGCCAGGACGGCGTTGAGTTCGGTTGCTAATGGATTCATTATACCTGACTGTACCTTCCGGCCGCGGCTAGTGTCAAGGTATTATTATGCGGATTTTGCCCATTTGCAGAATAAATTTCGCATAAAATCAGGTTAAACCGCGGTGTTCTGCATAAATATTCAGAGCATGACGAGATGCCTCGCGCAGGAGCGGATGTTCGTGGCGGGTATGGTCTTTGATGAGCGGTAAAAGGCGCGGGGCCTTTTGGTGAGCGGCCGCGAAAAGGGCGCCGCGCTTGAGGGCTATGGGGCTTATCCATGACATGTCGAGGACTGTTCCGCGGAAGAGGGTTTTGCGGAGTTCCTGAGCCGGGCAGCTCAGGATGGGTTCCAGCGCAACGGCTGGGCCTATGTGACCGTAAGCTGTTTCCGCGGCCTGCGGCGCCCGCGCGTTGTGCGGGCAGGCCTCCTGACAGATGCGGCAGCCGTACAGGGTTATTCCCCATTTTTTCCGCACTTCGGGAGGGACGGGCCGCTCTTCGGCGGTAAAGGCCTGAATGCAGAGTCCGGGGTCTATGCCTCCTTCTTTACGTATGGCCCCTGTGGGGCAGGCCCGTATGCATGCGTCGCAGCCGCCGCAGACCTGGTCCGCGGGCAGGCAGTCCGGCGCGGAGTTTTCCCGCGTTTGCATATGCGGAAAAACAATGCCGCCCAAAACGAACAGGGACCCGGCGCCGGGAATAATGATAAGGCTGTTCTTCCCCTGTACGCCGAGGCCGGCGCGGACGGCAAGGTCTTTTTCCGGTAAACGGGAATTGCAGAAGATCCGCGCGCCGGCCGGTTCTTCCCCGCCGCGCCTCAGCCTGAGCAGCCGCCTGAGTCTTTCTACCAGTTCGCGGTAATAATTTTTCTGAGCAAAGGCCGCTATGCTCCCCACAGGATGCCCGGAGTCGGGGCGGGCCTCTTTTCCCCTGCCGCAGGGCAGGGCGCTTATCATGAGCGTTTTGCCTTCATGCCGGGTAAAGCGCGGCGCCCATAAGCCCAGCTGTCCGGCATACTCCGCGATGTCGCGAATCAGTTTTTCCATGTTTGACACTCACCGGTCTTTTATGTAGGATAGTACCATGGGAAAGGGAGAACGGGAATCGGCGGATAAAAAGAAGCCGGCTTCGGACGGGCTGGGCGGCGGTTTTCTGGATAAACTTTTGGGTTTATTTTTTGGCGCGAATGATCCGGAAAAAGAAAAGAAACGCATTCTGAAAGACGTGGGAAACAGCCTGAAAAAGTCACGCTATAAATTCTATAATCTTAAAAACGAGCAGGCCCTGCCCGGACTTGCGAAGGTTTTCTACGATATCTACAAGATCATAGGCTCGGCTCAGGCTATCTTGCGGAACGCGGAGTCATCCAACGCGCTGAAAGCCATTATCCTGGAAGCTCAGCTCACCAAAGAACAGCTCGCCCTGAAGGAGTCTTTTTCCGAAGAGAGCATACGCGAAAAACTCAAAACGGGAATTGATACCCAAAAACTTGCGGCCGCGGTCAAAAACGATCTTTTGAGTTTTCTCGCGGTGTTCGACGCCGGTGTTACGCAGAAAATCAATACCATGTACGGGATTTTTGCGATCTTTCACGCTTTCGCGATGTATGATTATTATTTTGTCCTGAAAAAATTCGACTCAGCTTTTCCTGAAAAAAACTTTACCTATACGCCGAAGTTTGAAGCGATTAATGGCGAGTATATCGTTGAGGAGCTAAAGGACTTTATCGATGTCATTATTCCGCTGGATAAAAGCGCGGACTGGGACGGCCTGTTTACGACGCTTAAACAATACAAGGAGGTGGAGATCGTCAACCGCGCGGCCTGGAAAAAACTTATGACCCTGATGGTGGACCTCAAGTCGAGCAATATTTTTGAGCTGCTTATCCGCTATATAGGTCGGGACCCCTTTTTCAAGGCGGAGTATGTTCTTTCAAACGAGAGAATTATTGATCCTTATGTTGCGCAGGTAAAATCGCAGACCGAGGCGGCTATCCGGAACATTCTCCAGGAGAAAAGAAACCAGAAAACAGATCAGCTTGTCAAGGCAATTTTCGGCGCCAAGGAAATTATCCGCATGAAAAATTACGCGGAAAAAATAAACGTCACGTTTACCAAAAAACTTGAGGGCGGATTTCTGTATCTGGACGCGGCTGATTATATGAAGACCTTCATGATTGATTATGTCAAAAAGGATATGAAGTCCTTATGCGACCTTATGGTTGTACGGGGCAAGTGGGTAACGAATCTGCTTTCCCAGCAGGTTGCCGACACTCTGCAAAAGATTCTCGCGACAAGCGATAGTTTGCTGAAACTGGACGAGGCCTGCGCGGATGACGGGGCTTTCGGCATGAAAATAAAAAAGGCCCTGCCCCGTGCGGAAAGAGATGCCGCGGCTCTGCGTATGCTGCGGGACGCGGTAAACGACGCCAATAAAAGAATGATGAGCATTATTATTGAGGCCGCCCAGATTCTTATCGGTTTTGGTAAAACACTGAAATCCCTTATCGATGATTATGATGCGCCGGAAAATCAGCGCCAGCTTGTTATTAACTGGAAAGAAGTTGATAACGCCACGGAGGGAACCATAAAGCAGAACATGACGGACCTCTACAAGAAAATTTATTATTTTATTCAACTTATGCAGGTTTATGTGAAACCGGAAGGCTCCGCGGAATAAGGGAGGCGGTATGAGCTTTGAGTTCGGGAACGATCCCGCGAAAATTGAAGGGTACAAAAAATTCTGGCGCAGAGACAGGGTCAAAAGGCCGCTTGTGGGGTTTTCACTGAAAAGCTGGTTTCCTCTGGATGAGTTTACGGCCAGCGCCTCCTGGAAAAAAGACGAAGCCCTGAGGCCGGAGATGATTATTCCCGAAGAGTTTCTTGACGATCAGGAAAAGCTGCTTAAGGAAGGGGATGTCATGGATGACGATATTCTGCGCGGCGCTTCGGCTTCCCAGGCGGTGTTCTGGGCCGACGGCGTCCTGGGCTGCTCTATGCGGGTTCTGCCCGGCAATATAGCAGCGGAATCCCGTAACCTTAGCTGGGAAGAAATCGACAAAATCGGTTTTGACCGCGGCTCCCCCTGGTACAAAAAATATCTGGAATTTACGAGCGCTCTGGTAGAGCGCTCGAAAGGCCGCTATCCTGTATCCCCCTCATGCCTGAATGGCCCCCTTGATTATGTTGTAAGCCTGCGGGGGCACGAGCAGACCGCTGTGGACCTTATGCTGGATCCCGAACCCGCCGCCAGCCTTCTCGAAAGAATGGGCAGTTTCTTTATAGCCTTTGCAAAAGAGACCTGGCAAAGGATTCCCCTGTTTTACGGCGGCTGGTACGATGCCCAGTACAACATCTGGGCGCCGGAAACTATTGTGCGCTTGCAGGAGGATGCCATCGCCGTCCTTTCTCCCGATTTATACAAAAAATATGTCAGGCCCGTGGACGAACGTATTTCCGCTGACTTTGGCAGCGCTTTCATTCACCTGCACGCCACCAGCATGATCGTTCTGGATCAGATGCTCGAAATACCTACTCTGCGCTGTTTCCAAATCAATAATGATGTGGGCGGGCCTCCTGTTTCCTGGCTGATTCCGTATCTGCGGCAGGTTCAGAAGGCGGACAAACCCCTTGTGATTCGCGGCTCCTTTACTCCCGATGAACTGCGGCTGCTTGTTGACTCGCTGGAACCGGCGGGGCTGTACCTGTATATCATGGTAGGCGATATGAAAGAGACGGAAGCCCTGCGGCCTATTGTGGGAATGTAACAGAAAGGAACATCCCTGCCTGGCGCACGGAAAAAGAAGTTGCACCCCTCCGCGGGTGCACCAATTTTTTTCCGTGCAAAACCACCAGGAAGCCCCTGGGCCGCGCCAGGGATTGCAGCATGCCCCGGCAACCGCACGCGCGAGCGTGTTTGTGATAACAAGGTGTCAGTCAAGGCGGAATAGAAAAATGCAGCATTTTTCTATTCCGTGGTCGTGTCAGAACGAGGCCCAAAAAAACCTTTTGGCGTATATAAATGCTATGGGCCGAGCAAAAAAGGCGCACGGAAAAAGAA